>NZ_RZSL01000005.1:17623-60448 GCF_003997355.1 Mesorhizobium sp. M1E.F.Ca.ET.041.01.1.1
CAAGCAGCTAGATACGACAGGTGACCTCAAATGAGGCGTCTTGCATGGCTTCTACACCTGCCTGAATGCCAGAACTGCGTTCGTACCGCCCATGGCGAAGGCGTTGCTCATGGCGACGCGCACCTTGCGCTCGCGCGGCACATTGGGTGTGATGTCGAGGTCGCAAGCGGGATCTGGCTCGCGATAGTTGGCGGTCGGCGGCACGACGTCCTCTTGGATTGCCATCACGCAGGCGATCATTTCAAGCGCGCTCGCTGCGCCGAGGCAATGCGCGTGCGTGGACTTGGTGGAAGAGATGGACATCGAATAAGCGTGGTTTCCAAACACACGCTTGATCGCCGCCGTTTCAGTCTGATCATTGCTTTTGGTACCGGTGCCGTGCGCGTTGAGGTAGTCGACGTCCTCGGCATTCAGCCCGGCATCGGCAAGGCAGGCGCGCATCGCCGACGCTGGCCCCTCGACAGATGGCGCGGCAATGTGGAAGGCATCGGCGGAAAGGCCGACGCCGGCGATCTCGGCAAGAATTGCGGCACCACGCCTCGTGGCATGCTCGTAGCTTTCCAGCACGGCCATGCCCGCACCCTCGCCCAGCACCAGGCCCTTCCTATCGGCGGAGAAGGGCCGGCAGGTATCGGGTGAAAGCACGCGCATTGCTTCCCATGCTTTCAGCACGCCCCATGCGAAGGGTGCGTCGCTGCCTCCGGAAACCATTACGTCGGCCCGGCCCAGCTTGATCTGGTCCACCGCCGAGGCGATCGCATGGTTGGCCGAGGCACATGCGGAGGTCACCCCGAAGACCGGCCCGCGCAAGCCGAGGCTCAAGCTCACCTGGCCGGCGGCGGCGCTTGGCATCGTTTTGGGTACAGCGAGGATGCCAACTCGCCTCGCGCCGTCCAAAAGGAGGGCCCGGTAAGTTTCCTCCATCACATCCCAGCCCAAGCCGCCGACGCCCACTGTCGCGCCGAAGCGATGGGCATTCCCCTCGTCGCAGGAAAGTCCGGCCTGCCGCATGGCTTCGCGCGCTGCAAGCACGGCGAGCAAGCTGAAGCGGGCCATGGAGACGAACTGCTTGCGATTGATGTCGTGCTGGGGCAGCGCCTTGATCTCAGCGCCGGTCATGCCCTCCAGGTCATGAAGCTCGGAATTGGCGATCGGGCCGATGGCGGAGCGGCCTTCGCGCATCTCTTTCCACATAGAGGCGGCGTCGGTGCCCAGTCCGCACAGGCCGCCCACTCCGGTGATAACGACGCGCCTGTCCATTCAAGCCTCCTTCGCAAGCAAGCCGCGGACGGCTTCCACGACGTCGCCGACATTCTTGAGATTGGACCAGGCATCGGCCGTGTTCATGTCGATCTTGATGCCGTAGGCCTGCTCCACATCCCAGAGGACGTCCGCCAAACCCAGCGAATCAAACCCGAGCGCGTCCAGTTCCGTGGCGATTGTTATCTCGCCGACGAATGACGTAGGCATTCCCTCACCGCTCTCCGACTCGGCGCGTTTCTTGATCAGGGCAATGACGTCCGTTGCGAATTGATCGGCCATTCTGTTTCCTGTCTTTCTTTCCCGCGTTTCGACCTGGACGCGGCTCAGTTCCTGAGGCGCGCCGCGTCGCGAAAGCCATCACGCTTGGGCAACTGACAAAGCCCAATGCTCATAAAGCCGGATCAGGTCCGGCCGGTGTGTGGCGTAGGTGCAGTATGACGATGTGAGCCGCTACACCGTGCGCGTCTCCCAGTCTGTCCATAGGCTCGGAAGAAGTCGGACCCGGTCAGTTGCAACTCCCTTTCCCAGCACTCCACTGCCCGGTAGAGCGCATGAAAAATCTCCTTTCGGGCGGTTTCTTAAGACGCTCGCCACGCCATGAGGCAGTGGGGGCATCGGTGTGCGTCAGGTGCTTCTGCCCATGCAGGATTCCAGAACATTGATGAAATCGTTTGTTTCGATGAAAGGCATCCACACTTTGGATAGTTGACCACGCGTTTCAAAGATCGTGAACTACATCTCGTCGTTGTGCTCGACGCACTCCCGACAGAGCGCAACCTCATGGGCGCGGCATGCAGGATTAACCGAGCCCAGCCGGTCATGAGTGCGGCCGGCGCTCGGCTGCTCGATTATTTGCGCGATAAGCTCGCGACCATGTCCGCGGAGGTATTCAAACTTAACGCTGCGTCCGGGAGCTCTTGCCCTCCAGTTCGCGACGCTCTCCCGCCCATCCAGTGCTCGTTTATTTCGTCGGATAGTTTGACCCGGCTCTACCGAATCGCCGCTTCAGGATCATTCTTCCCGATTTCGTCACGCTCGTATTTTCTGCCGCGTCCTACACCGATTGGGCGCGAACAAAACTGAGCGCCTTGGAACCCGAACCCGTGCGTCGTGACCGGGAGCATCCGGGGCGAACTCATCCGCTCGGGGGCATCGCATCACCGGACGGCGACAGGCACGGTCGACCGGCATCTCGGCATCGGCTGGGAATTCGTCCATGGTCTGCATTGGCGACGACGCTTCCTGAGGCCACGTAGCCCTTATGCCAAGCTGGGCGCCCGGTTTGCGGCATCCGTGCCTACCCTCTTCGGACCTCGTGGGTTCCAACCGGCGACGAGGCGTGCATAGGCGCCCTCGGCCTGCTCCACCCAGCGGCGCTCTTCTTCCCGGTGGCTCTTTATGTTGTAGGCGTGCGCTCCCTTTTGGCCGCGCACAGCCTTGCTCCCGGCCTTGAGTTCCACATCGCGCAAGCTTCTTGGCATGCAGGGAGGGTCGAGCCTACGCGTAACTCTCGCCCTTCTCAACAGATGACAGATCACGACAGAGAGTTTGCGTGCGGTTGCCACGGCCGCGACATGCTGTCCGCGCCGGGCTCGCACGCCGCAGGGAGAAGGCTCGCAACGGTCCGGGAGCACGAGCGGCCGCCCAGGCCGCCTCGACGAGCATGCCGCGCGCATGACCACGGCCCTGCTTGGTGATCCGCCCATGGTAGGCCGGACCTGGCCGGACTGCTGGACGCTTGGGTTCAACCCGAGATAGGTCACGAGCTTCTGCGGATCGTCGAAGCGCGACACGTCGCCGATCGCCGCCCTTCATCGCCAGCGCGACGGTGATGTCGACGCCGGGAATGGTCATCAGCCGCTTCACGCCTTCATCCTCGAGAGCCGAGCGGACAAGATCGCGTTCGATGACCTGGAGGTCTTCGCCCAATCGGTCGAACTCGCGCAGATGCCCATCGATCGCGAGGCGCTCGTCCTGCGGTACGACCTGCTCGATTACCAGGTCCGACCCTTGGCGCCGCACAGGTCGGCATGCGGGCAGGACGGATCAGGTGGCTATGAAGGATCGACTGGATGACGCTCTTCAATCGAGATCTCTGTCGGACAATCTGATTGCGCCGTGTCACCTGTCGACGCAGAGCCTGCGTCGGCTCGTCCGCAATCCAGACTTCTGGCAAGAAGCCGCTGGCATAGAGCTGCGCAAGAACGTCGGCGTCGATCGTCGTTTTGATCTTGGCATAGGCAACGATAAACACCTGTTTCGGCTTGGCGATCCCCACCTTCTTCACATGCGGCGCAATCACAGCTGCAGCGGACGTCGCGCTGCCGGTGGCCTCGATCACCCCGACATCGTTCGGCGACAGCTTCGCGGCGAACGCCGCCAGCAGATCGCGCCGCATGTCGACGCGGCCGAGTCGCCTGAGCCTGCCCTCCTCCCATGCCACTGCTTCGGCGAAGGCGCGGTGAATATCCAGTCCGATGATAAGCATGCCCGTTCCTCCTTCTTGGCTCGGTCAAAGACGGGAGCTGGCGGGCAACACGACATCTACTGATCCGCGCTCGCAGCGCATCCGGGAAAGTCGCCAGGGGCGGCCATGTAACGAGCTCGGGCTCTCAGCCCACGGTCTATTGACGGCCTGCCTGCACCTTTGTGCTCCCGGTGCCCCACGTCCCGGATGGGCTCACCATAAGGGCGTTCCAAAACAAGAACAGCAGGACGAGAAGACACCACAGATCACATACCGGATAGCGGCAAGGCCAAGCGCTTCGTTCAGATAGGCTTGCGCCAATGGGCTTAGGCCGAGCCTACAACAGCTCTCAAAAACGCTGCCGGACTGCTGCATTGGCTCGCCGATACAATTGGCACAGGCCTCACGGCAGCTTAGGATCAAACCGCCCATCAGTCGCCTCGGACTGGAAAGGTGCACCCTATTAGATTCCACGCCCAGCTAGGTCGGGGCCGCCGAAGACGCTGGTTGATAGCCCGGCGCCATCGGCCCGGCGTTTCAAACTGCCAATCTCTGACCTGCACAGTACGAACGATTGCTCGCTTCGGCAGATCACGCGGCTCATATGTCGGACCTTAACGTCATCCATCATAAACTTTTTGCGACAAAAGATTGCAAGAATGCTAAATTGTTAAAGTCGTTTGTTTCGGTTAAAGGCATCCATCCCATGGATGGCTGATGACATGCGTTTCAAAGGACTTGATCTAAATCTCCTCGTTGTGCTCGACGCACTCCTGACGGAGCGTAATCTCTCGGCGGCGGCACGCAGGATCAACCTGAGTCAGCCCGCCATGAGTGCGGCCGTCGCCCGACTGCGCGATTATTTCCGCGATGAACTGTTTACGATAAGAGGTCGCGAACGATTTCTAACCCCGCGTGCGGCAGCATTTGCCCCCGCAGTTCGCGACGCTCTCCAGCACATCCAGTGCTCGATTATTTCTTCGGATCCGTTTGACCCAGCTCGAGCCGATCGCCTCTTCAGGATCATTCTTTCCGATTTCGTCACGCTCGTGTTTTTCGAAAAGCTTGTGGAGCGTATTTCACGGGAAGCCCCCGCCGTCAGCTTCGAACTGCTGCCTGTCGACGATAGCCCCGATGAGCTTCTCCGGCGCGGTGACGTCGATTTTCTAATTCTACCGGATATGTTCACGTCGAGTGTGCATTCAAGCATTGCGCTGTTTGACGAGAAGCTCGTGTGCGTAGGCTGTCCCACAAACAAGCAGCTGCCACAGCAGCTTACATTCGAGAGATACATGTCGATGAGGCACGTCGCGGTCAGGTTCGGGCGTACGATGAAGCCGTCTATCGAGGAATGGTTTTTGCTTGAGCATGGCCTTAAGAGACGTGTCGAGGTCGCCGTGCAGGGCTTCAGCATGATTCCACCTATGGTGTCCGGCACAGCTCGTATAGCGACCATGCCCTTACGGCTGGTCAGGCATTTCGAAAAAACGTTCCCCCTGCGGGTTATCGAACTTCCGCTGCCATTTCCCACATTCACCGAGACCCTCCAATGGCCGGCCCTCCACAATAGCGATCCGGCAAGCATCTGGATGCGGGAGATAATGATACAGGAGGCATCTCGGATGGCTGCCCCGCTGTGAACCCTCGGAAAATTCAGGCGCACCTATAGTCACTACACCTGTCACCATCTACTTTGACGACAATAGCCCTCGCCGGATAAAGTCGATGCTGGCGGCAAGTGCGCCTGCGAGATCGTCCAGAGAATGGACTTCCTCGATCAGCTCGAACGAGAAAGGTCCCGCGTAGCCGCCATCCAGCAGCGCCTGAATCTGGCTGCCATTGTCGGAACCTGCAAGAAAGCGATCGGGGTAAATCCAGAAGGTCGGGTCGTTTACGCTTGAAATGTGCACCAGGCCGGTAAGCTCGCAGAACAGGCATGTCTCCCCGGCCAGGGTGTGGTGGAACGTGTCGTGCACGAGGCGAAAGACGGACTGGCCATCAACCGCGGCAACGGCCTCGGCCGCTTCCTTCTTTGATCGAAGCGAGCAGGTTCGGAAACCCAGCGGCTCGATGAGACCGATCAGACCCCGCGACTGGAGGATTGGCTTGATCTCGTTTAGAGCGAAACGAAGATTGTCCTGGCGCTCGCTATTGGTGGGCCACGAGCTGCGGTTGGCCGGCACCAACACGAGCGTCTCTGCCCCGCACGCCGTCGCATAATCGGCGAGGTTGCTTGCCTCGGCCTGACGCGTTGGAGTCCAGTCGTTGAACCGCTGCAAGGCGTTGACAGAGATGATCGTGACGCCCGCTTCGGTAGCGGCAAACCGAACGTCCGCAGCCGGAATGCCGCGTGCGACAGGATTGCTGAAATGAGGGTAACGGATTTGGACGTCGGTCAGGCCTTGGTCACGGGCAAGCGCGAAAAGCGCACTGACGTCAAGGCGGGGCGCCGCCATGTGATCGAGTGCAAAGCGGGGCGATACCTGGCGCATTGCTTGACTTTCCTTCCATGAAGCGCGGCTGCCATTTCGGCATCCGGCTTCTTTCAAGACGGAACCACGCCGGTTCACAGATCGGACAGAGACGGCCGAGTCAATCGAGCTTTCCTTTCATCGGTGAAAGGAAAATGGGCGCTCATGATAGAAATCCATCAAGGTCAAATATTTTCCGGAAGATAAATGTCGAACGGCAGAAATGTCTGCCCCGGGCTCTCCGCGACGCCGGCTTTGATGGCCCGCTCCATTGCCATTATCAGCTCCTGGCAAAGTCGGCGCATTGGCGTGCCGACCGCCATCGTCAAGATGTCATCCGCAAGCGCCCCACGTGACTGCGGCGTCATTTCACTCACGATCGCGACGAGATCCTGACCGCTCCCCTCTTCTCGGAGCGCGGAAATTGCTCCCTCTATACCCCCGCCGGCCATATAGAAGCCGACGAGCTCTGGTTCCCGCTGCATAAGATCCAGCAATTTTTCGTAAGTGAGCTGCCGTTCATCAAGGTTCACGAGCGGATCAAGCACCTCGAATTTGGGCGCGTTCTCACGAAAATAGGCACGAAAGGCCGTTTCCCGCGTCGCATGCGCCTGGAAGCGATGGCTTCCGACAAACACCGCCACCTTGCCGGGCCGTTTTGCGGCCTTGGAAAACACCCAAGCGGCAGTCCGTCCGACCTTGCTGTTGTTGAGGCCGATGTAGCCCTCGCGCACGCCATCGGCGAAGTCGGATAACAGCGAAAATACCGGGATACCTTTCGCCTTGAGCTCCTCGACTGATGCTGTGATTTTCGGGTGATCGGCCGCCACCATGGCGATCGCCTGGCAGCGGCTTCCAAGGTCCTTAAGAAGCGGGAGCAGGTCACGCGGCAAATGTGACTGCGCGAACTCGATGATCGGAAGGCCGTGGAAGGATTTAGCCATACTGACCGACTCTTCAATATTGCGAGCGAAATCTTGGTAAAAATCGTGGGCAGGTTTTCTCAAGATGAAGCCCAGCTTGTAGTGCGGCAGGTGCTGCTGCAAGCGCTGTTTGATGAGACCGGCAGCATGATAGCCGATCGCGTGCGCGGCCGCATGGACCCGCTGGGCGGTCTCCTCTCGCACCGGAAGGCGGACGTTCAGAACCCGATCGACTGTTGCTACGCTGACTCCGGCTTCGCGGGCGAGATCGGCAATTGTGACGCGCTTTCCCCTAGCGATTCTGATCGGCCGGTCCTCCGTCATCCGGTGCGATCCCGCGACGGCTTGGGGCGGCAAGCTGAAATAGTTACCACACCCCACGGTTGATAACGCATTCGACGAACAGCGCTCCATGCGGACCCAGATGAGTTTCCGTGAACCGTTCGTTTGCTTAGGGGCTTCATGGTGTTGTATTACTCTCCGCGTTAGTACACTATTTCCAGCGCTCTTTGGAGGCCGGCAATTCGACTGCTGTGAAGGCCGTGACTTACACGTCGCGCTATTGCTTGCTTGCGGGGAGCCCGTTTGATGTAACCCTAACCGCGGAAAGCGGCTTCCATCCGGGACTGGTCCAATTCGCCTTCCCAGCGAGCGACAACGAGCGATGCCACCGCATTACCGACTAAATTCGTCAGCGCGCGGCATTCCGACATGAAGCGGTCCACGCCAAGAATTAGAGCCATTCCGGCAACGGGAACACTCGGCACGACAGACAGAGTAGCGGCCAATGTGATGAAGCCGGCGCCGGTGACGCCTGCCGCACCCTTCGAGGAAAGCATCGCAATTAGCAGCAGGAGGATCTGATCGGCAATTGACAAATCTGTGTTCGTCGCCTGCGCGATGAAGAGGGCGGCGATCGTCATGTAGATATTGGTGCCGTCCAGATTGAATGAGTATCCAGTAGGGATGACGAGACTTACGACCGAACGCGCGGCGCCGGCCTTCTCCATCTTCTCCATGAGCGAGGGCAGCGCGGCCTCCGAGGAGGACGTTGCCAGGACAAGCAGCAGCTCGTCCTTGATGTAGCGGACAAGAGAAAAGATCGAGAAGCCGTTGCAGCGGCAGACCACGCCGAGAACCCCGAACACGAAGAGGAAGGCGGTCAGATAGAACGTCGCGACCAGTATCGCGAGGTTGGCCACCGAACCGATTCCGTATTTGCCGATCGTAAAGGCCATAGCGCCGAAGGCGCCGATGGGTGCAGCCTTCATCAGAATGCCGACGAGCTTAAAAATGGGGGCGGTGAGCGCCTGGAGAAAGGTAACGACCGGCCTGCTCGTCTCTCCGGTCATCGCCAGAGCAATGCCGAACAAGACCGAGAAGAACAAGACTTGCAGGATGTCGCCTTCCGCGAAGGCACTGGCAATCGTTGACGGGATGATGTTCATCAGGAAGCTGGTCACGGACTGCTCGTGAGCCGTGGCCACATAGCCCTTAACGGCTTCGACATCGAGCGAGGCCGGATCGATGTTGAGGCCGGCGCCAGGCTGAACGATATTCGCGACAATCAGCCCGACAACGAGTGCAAGCGTCGAGAAGGTAAGGAAATAAACCATCGCCTTGGCGGCAACTCGGCCGACCTTCTGCAGATCGCTCATGCCGGCAATGCCGGTCGCAATTGTCAGGAAGATGACAGGTGCGATAATCATCTTGATGACTTTGATGAAGGCATCGCCGAGCGGCTTCAGGCTTTGGCCGGTTTCCGGATAGAGGTAGCCAATTGCGGCTCCAAGGACCATGGCGGCAAGTACCTGCACGTAGGTCCGGGCAAAATGGCGCTTGCGGGGCGCTGCGATCGCGCGGGGGACTCTTGGAACCAACATCGTTTCTCTCTCCCTGACCGGATCGGGGTGGGGGCTCCTCCTTCTCCCATGCTGCGCTCCGGTCGAGCGCTGCTGTCATCTCGGAGCAAGCGCCGTGCCAACTGGACGCCTGTCCCGTCCAGCGAGATTGGTGCAGTTGCGCACTGGAACCCTCCACCTTGCCGGAATTCTGCACTCGAGGCTCGCCAAAGATCGCGTCTGAGGAAGTGCTTCATCAGAGAGGGAATTGACCAGGTCGCCTTGCGCCCGTGCCCTTTGATGTTCGCCGCAGATCGACTGCCGGTTGCCTTGGTGACTTTGGTTTGTCAGTTTTGGAACGGAATGCGCGCAAACTGCAGGATATCCTACACGCCCATCAGAGCACGCGGTACAAGCGATTAAGCGTAGGAGCGCATTGAATCTCCGAGGTCAAAAAATCTTGAATAAGGTCCGCGTGCGAAGTGAATCCGCAACTCGTCAAAGTTCTCCACCGTTTGATCAAGCGGTCGCGTTTCCTGGCGCTGCAAGATGGCGTTATCTGATGGCTCAAGCGCTGGAACGCCCAGGAAATCCCAAACCGCTCCCAAGCATTGGGCAGGTTCGTGAAGTAGGCTCTCGTATTCCATTACAAGCAGGTTGGTCGACGTGAAGGAGTCCATAACGCGAGCGTGAAAATCGTCGGCGGCTTTGAAATAAGCCTCACAGTCGGCGATTGACAACCTGACGCTCGGTGGCCGAGCGGTATCGTTGTCCGAGCTGAACTTCAGCCACTGACCGCTTTCCCTGGCCTGCACAAAGGATCGGAGCGATTCCAATACGTTTCGGCGAACAACGAGGATGACCTTGAGTGCTGGCCAACGAGCTAATTCCGCAAAGAATGCTGGACGCTCGCGAAACTGAGGTTCATTGATCTTGCAGCCAAGATGCGTCACATTCTTGTAGTCGCGCATAGGGCAGCGCACATAGGCAAGCTCAAGAAGCTCGCGATCCGTGCCTAGCAGGCGATCCGTGCTGGGCCAATTGGGATCATATTCGTTTAGCAACTCACCGTTACTCAGAACGGTCGGATGCTCGTTTAGCAATTCTTCTAAATAGTGTGTTCCGGTCCTTGGCATAGCAAGGATCACAAAAGGCTCAGGAGTTGGTTCGTTGTGGGTCATTGCATGTGTATCCAACTAAATAATGGCCGCGACGGTCTGGGGACGCGCACAAGAAGCTTGGCTGCTATCGCTTGAACGCTCCGGGTGGGTCCGCGCGCCTCACCACCCAGCCTGTACTCCGAGGTGTGGTCGCGAAGATGGGCGCGTGCCTGCAGCGGCTGGGTGGCGCCCGGCTTCGGCGTTGTTGTACCACTCGCGATTCCTGGCACACGCATGCCTCCGGGCCGCTGGGGGCAGTTTGCAATCCGGCATTGCGGACCTCCTTCTCGTTGATGGGCGTAGGTAAGCGTCAACGCATTAGTCGTCGATGAAACAGTCCAGCCGACAGAAAAAAAGGCAATACAGCGAACATGCAAAGTGCGCCTATATGCAGCCCTACATTGTCGCCCAGGCGGCCGAGCATCACCGGACGGATTAGATCGATAGAATTCGCCAGCGGCGAGAAGGCCGCAATCTGCTGAAACACTCCTGGCAATTGGCCGACTGGAAAAACCGCGCCCGAAAGGAACAGCATGGGTGTGATGACAAGCGTCTGATAGAAAATAAAATAGTGATAACTGGGCGCGAGCGCGATGACGAGCATGGCCAGGCTCGCAAAGGCGAACCCGGTGAGAGCGATGACCGGCAGCACGTAGAGAACCGACGTCCACGCGGCATAACCTAGCGCGGCGGCAACAATCGCAATTGTCGTACCGGCCAGAAAGGCCTTTGTGGCTGCCCAGGTCAATTCACCGAGAACGATGTCGCCGAGGGTAAGTTGTGTGTGCAGGATTGCTTCCCAAGTGCCCTGATCGCGCATTCGACCGAAAACCGCGTAAATTGTTTCGAAGGTTGATGCTGTCATCGCGCTCGTCGCAACCATGCCGGCTGCCAGAAAGGCGATGTAGGATGCACCTTCGATGCGGCCTACCAACAGTCCAAGGCCAGTGCCGAGCCCGAAAAGGTAAATCATCGGATCAGCAAGGGTGCCGAGCATTGAAGCAAATGCCACCTTCTTCCATGCCAGATGATTGCGGCGCCACACCGCGATCCAGTTCCAGGCGTTGGCGGGTAGAGCGGCCGCAAAACGTTCACCCATTGCTCACTTCTCCATCTCACGTCCGGTTAACCTCAAGAAAACGTCCTCCAGACTGGGTGGACGCTCTAGAATACGCAGACCCGCTCGACCGCGAAGCTGGATGCGCACATCCTCCGGCTCAGGCGCATAGCAAAAGAGCGTCTCGCCGCTTACCTCGACACGCTGAACGTACGGTCTGATCAGCGAAATCAGCTCCTGTGGATTGCCGCCGAAGATCTCGATCACGTTGCACCCAATGTACTCGTCGATCAGCGCATGAGGACTGCCCTCGGCGATCTTGCGTCCCCGCTCGAGAACACACAGCCGATCACAAAGCCGCTCAGCCTCTTCCATGAAATGGGTGGTCAAAATGATCGTTTTTCCGCTCGCCAGCAGGAAACGAAGTCGCTCCCAGATCAGATGGCGGGCATGCGGGTCGAGGCCGGTCGTGGGCTCATCCATCACAAGCAACTGGGGGTCGTTGATCAGAGCACGTGCCAGCGTCAGGCGCCGCTTCATCCCGCCGGATAGCAGGCCGACACGTGAATCCGCCTTGCTCTCAAGGCGAGCGAACTCGAGGAGCCGTGGGATGACGGCGTTGATCTCTCTTGTACTCATGCCGAAGTAGCGCCCGAACACCAACAGGTTCTCGCGTACCGTAAATTCCAGGTCGAGATTGTCGAACTGCGGGACCACGCCTATGCCCTTGCGGGCCAAGCGGCTGCGTGCCGGCACTGGTAGACCGAGGACTGTTATATCACCCGCGTCAGGCCGGGTCATACCGAGGAGCATACGCGCAATCGTGCTCTTGCCTGCGCCGTTCGGCCCCAGCAGACCGAAGCACTCTCCCGATGCAACGGTGAAGGACAGCCCGTCCACAACGAGCTTGTTTCCGAATAATTTGGTTACGCCGGTAAGGTCGATTGCTACATTGGACATGCGTCTATCTCAAGCGGAATGAGTCCGATTGGCCACCGGCAGCTTACTTGCGAATTCTGGTTCAGAGCAGGCCACCGCCTTGAGATGGCACCTTTGGAAAGTCGCGGCCGGAGCGACGCGTGTATCGCTTCCGCCAAAGAATAACGTCAAGATGCCACGTGTCGCTTCCAGATAGTTCCCGTTCTGACCATAGGTAACTCGAAAGCTTCACCCCGTGTCGACTGACACAACTTACTCGGTCACTCGGCGCTGCAAGGCCGTCAGACTTCACCAGCTGTGAGCGAAAGATCTGCAGTATGAAGTGACTCCGCAATTCCAGAATTGCCCGCAGCATTTGCTCCGGCAAGCGGCATCGCGCTTGTGATTTCCTTTGTGCTCCTGTTGGGCAGGGGAACACTTTTACGCGACAGCCAATCGCTATTGCTCAATGTACACAGGGCGTAAGCCTTCAAGGGGATCAACAGGAATATCCTGATTAACGCGTGCATTGAATAGCCGATGAATCGAAGCTGCCGAGTGCGGAAAGATAACACCGTAGATCTGATTATGGTCATCGTGACAATAGCCAGCACCGTCCACCAATTTACTGTATGTGAAAATAGTAGCTCACCGAGCGCCGTTACTACCGCGATGCCGAGCAACAATGGGCCGAGATTCTCTCCCATCACATCCAAAGTTAGATAGCGATCCAGGCCACGCAGTAGACCTCGCGCAAGCATCGTGTCCCGGAAGGTGCTTCGTGCCCAGCGGAGTTGTTGGCGCAAATAAGGTCCCATCTTGTCCGGAACGACTGTCGCCGCGACGGCACCTGGAACGTACTCGGTTCGAAAGCCTGCTTTCAGCATGAGGATCGTAAGATGACGGTCTTCACCGAAGTCGCTTGGTTTCCCCCTGAACAGCTGCGTCTCGTATTGATCCAGCAGAGAAAGGAGACAAGACCGGCGGTACATTGCACATGGGCCGCAGCAGCACATGACCGCACCAAAGCGACCTTGCGCCGCGCGCTCCTCATTGCAAGCCAGCCAGTATTCCATATCGATCAATCGGGTCAACCAAGTGTCGCTGCGGTTGTATGCCGTCAGCTGGCCCATGGCCGCTCCGACCATGGAATCCCGCATTTTTACTGCAAGCTTTGTGATGACGTCGGACGCAAGTGTCGTGTCAGAGTCGACGCTGAGCACGAAATCTCCAGATGAGCGGCGGATGGCGGCGATCTGCGCCTTGCGTTTGCCAACATTCTCGCGGAGCAGAATGAAATTGAATCTCGGGTCGCCCTCGTAGGCGTGATGTACCGGGATGACGGCATTACGATTTCCAGAACCGTCGTCAACCAGATAGACCTGAAATGTTCCGGCGTAATCTTGATTTGCAATGGAAGCTAAACACGCCGCGAGTGTGCGCGGGTCCTCATTGTAGCAGGGGATAATGACATCCACGCTCGGCCAACGGTCGGATCCGAACAAGCTTTCCGACGGCGGCGTAACATTTTCCGGTTGGGAGTAGACCGCTTGCATGCCTCTGTAAACAGTCGAGAGCACCGCATAAGACGAAACGGCAACAGTACTGGCTGTGGTGAGAAGGTCCATAGGATCTCTGTTTGTTCAGGGGTGTTGAGGAAGTGATCGGATTACAAATCCGCGGCCGTGCAATTCTGGAATTAGGCGTGACAACGCTGTCACCGTCTGGTCGCGCAGACTGGCTTGATTGCCTGGTTGCAATTCGTCGGGAGCGCACCCGTCGTGCAACAGCACGATTGCGCCCGGCCGGATATCGGCGAGCACTCTGTCGACGATGGCGTCAACGCCGGGGCGAGACCAGTCGCGTGGATCAATGGACCAATGGACGGGCGCCAATGCCGCACCCGCTGATGCAGCGATTACTTCTTCGGTCCAGATGCCATACGGTGCACGAAAGTACCGAACCATGGCCTGCGGGCAAGCCATCCCTATGACTCTGTTTGCCTCAACTATCTGGCAGTCGACTTCGACGGACCCGCATTTGGCCAGGTCCGGATGAGTCATCGTGTGGTTGGCTATACCGTGCCCGTCTGTAATAATTCGGCGAACGAGTTCCGGCTCGTCGGCCGCGTAGGCCCCAACAACGAAGAAGGTCGCCGTCACCTGATGTTGCGCCAGCACATTGAGTATCTGCGGTGTGAAAAATGAATTGGGACCATCGTCAAACGTCAGATAGACGCTGCGCTCTGCAGTGCCATCGGCATTGTCACTCTGCCCTTCGCATATGTAGTCCAGAGGCTTCATAGTTCCGGACCGTTCCGGTCGATCAGGGTACCGGACGGCCACTCGTCCATCGAGCGTCCGATCGGCGAAACCAACACGAGTACGTCTTCCAGGCGCGTGGGCGGCAGGTCGGGATGCACATCTGGACGGGTCGATCGTACGCGAACGCCCGACACAATGTTCGCGAGGCCGGCTCTGCAGAATCTTTCGACATGGTTTCGCAGCGCGTGCCGAACCGTGCCGAAAGCGAATGGAACACCCAACTGATGGAGCACTGGGTACGCCACGCGCATCGAAAAACCGATTCCGAGCCCTTCAAGATCCGGACGAACCGCGTACAGGCCCAATTCAGCGACGATCAAGTCGACCTCGCCAACTTTGATGAAGCGCCGCAGCATGCCGATGTGAGCCGCTACCCCATGCGCGTCGTAGCCGATTGCGCGGAATTCCGGCCTCGCGCCGGCCCAACTGCGGCCGCCTTCGAATGGCTCCGCGTTGAAGGCGCCAGTCCGTCCATAGGTCTTTCGAAAAAAGTCGGAGAGTTCGACATGGTCGGCCAGTTGCAGCTCATTTTCCCAGCACAACTTCCAATCGACATTCGGGCGCATGGAAGACCTCACCTTGGAGCTGTCTGGTTGAGATAAATGTCCAAGCATTGGTTAAATAATTGGCATCGCACCAACGGGGCGTAACTTGTGGAGACCGCCGAAAGACCAAGCCGTAATGCAGATGCGACTGACTTTGTGCGCCCCGCACACCAGATGATGCTCCTCGGATCCAACGCAACCATGGGAACTACCTATCTTTCCAACTTGAAGCGCCTCTATGGGACCTGCAGCAAAAACGGTAAAATCCTTTGTTTAGATGAAAGGTATCCACGCTTTGGATAACTGGGCGAATGCGTTCCATATGGCTGGTCAATTATCGTCGTCACGCTCGAGGCACTTCTGACGAAGCGCAAAGCTCACGCCCGCGGCACGCGCGGCCGTTGCCGGGCCGCGCGATTATCTCCGTAAGAGCCGAGCGGAGCTCAGACACGACGATTGATCAGAATCTGATTCGCGGGTTCAGTATCTCTTTCGTGTATCCAGCTCTGGGCTGTCCTTTGGCGGGAGTTAGGTTCGCCCAGGTTCTGAGCCTGGGGCGTCGGCCCGTTCGCCGCACAGGCTCCTTCGCACATCGTCGAGGCCGAGAAAGAGGGGGCCACACAGCTCCCCCTGTACTTTCCACCACCCGACACCAGCGCTCACCCAGGGCGCCGGCCTTGCTCACCTCAACGGATAGCGCACTCGCGCCGCTTCACGATTAAAAGAATTCTACAAGCAGATGCCTGTTTGATCGTGAGACGTCCGCTGCCAATTCCCGCATCGCAGAGGCAGCCAATAGCGCTCGCTTCACATAGTGGTCCGGCAAGCAGCTAGATACGACAGGTGACCTCAAATGAGGCGTCTTGCATGGCTTCTACACCTGCCTGAATGCCAGAACTGCGTTCGTACCGCCCATGGCGAAGGCGTTGCTCATGGCGACGCGCACCTTGCGCTCGCGCGGCACATTGGGTGTGATGTCGAGGTCGCAAGCGGGATCTGGCTCGCGATAGTTGGCGGTCGGCGGCACGACGTCCTCTTGGATTGCCATCACGCAGGCGATCATTTCAAGCGCGCTCGCTGCGCCGAGGCAATGCGCGTGCGTGGACTTGGTGGAAGAGATGGACATCGAATAAGCGTGGTTTCCAAACACACGCTTGATCGCCGCCGTTTCAGTCTGATCATTGCTTTTGGTACCGGTGCCGTGCGCGTTGAGGTAGTCGACGTCCTCGGCATTCAGCCCGGCATCGGCAAGGCAGGCGCGCATCGCCGACGCTGGCCCCTCGACAGATGGCGCGGCAATGTGGAAGGCATCGGCGGAAAGGCCGACGCCGGCGATCTCGGCAAGAATTGCGGCACCACGCCTCGTGGCATGCTCGTAGCTTTCCAGCACGGCCATGCCCGCACCCTCGCCCAGCACCAGGCCCTTCCTATCGGCGGAGAAGGGCCGGCAGGTATCGGGTGAAAGCACGCGCATTGCTTCCCATGCTTTCAGCACGCCCCATGCGAAGGGTGCGTCGCTGCCTCCGGAAACCATTACGTCGGCCCGGCCCAGCTTGATCTGGTCCACCGCCGAGGCGATCGCATGGTTGGCCGAGGCACATGCGGAGGTCACCCCGAAGACCGGCCCGCGCAAGCCGAGGCTCAAGCTCACCTGGCCGGCGGCGGCGCTTGGCATCGTTTTGGGTACAGCGAGGATGCCAACTCGCCTCGCGCCGTCCAAAAGGAGGGCCCGGTAAGTTTCCTCCATCACATCCCAGCCCAAGCCGCCGACGCCCACTGTCGCGCCGAAGCGATGGGCATTCCCCTCGTCGCAGGAAAGTCCGGCCTGCCGCATGGCTTCGCGCGCTGCAAGCACGGCGAGCAAGCTGAAGCGGGCCATGGAGACGAACTGCTTGCGATTGATGTCGTGCTGGGGCAGCGCCTTGATCTCAGCGCCGGTCATGCCCTCCAGGTCATGAAGCTCGGAATTGGCGATCGGGCCGATGGCGGAGCGGCCTTCGCGCATCTCTTTCCACATAGAGGCGGCGTCGGTGCCCAGTCCGCACAGGCCGCCCACTCCGGTGATAACGACGCGCCTGTCCATTCAAGCCTCCTTCGCAAGCAAGCCGCGGACGGCTTCCACGACGTCGCCGACATTCTTGAGATTGGACCAGGCATCGGCCGTGTTCATGTCGATCTTGATGCCGTAGGCCTGCTCCACATCCCAGAGGACGTCCGCCAAACCCAGCGAATCAAACCCGAGCGCGTCCAGTTCCGTGGCGATTGTTATCTCGCCGACGAATGACGTAGGCATTCCCTCACCGCTCTCCGACTCGGCGCGTTTCTTGATCAGGGCAATGACGTCCGTTGCGAATTGATCGGCCATTCTGTTTCCTGTCTTTCTTTCCCGCGTTTCGACCTGGACGCGGCTCAGTTCCTGAGGCGCGCCGCGTCGCGAAAGCCATCACGCTTGGGCAACTGACAAAGCCCAATGCTCATAAAGCCGGATCAGGTCCGGCCGGTGTGTGGCGTAGGTGCAGTATGACGATGTGAGCCGCTACACCGTGCGCGTCTCCCAGTCTGTCCAAAGGCTCGGAAGAAGTCGGACCCGGTCAGTTGCAACTCCCTTTCCCAGCACTCCACTGCCCGGTAGAGCGCATGAAAAATCTCCTTTCGGGCGGTTTCTTAAGACGCTCGCCACGCCATGAGGCAGTGGGGGCATCGGTGTGCGTCAGGTGCTACTGCCCATGCAGGATTCCAGAACATTGATGAAATCGTTTGTTTCGATGAAAGGCATCCACACTTTGGATAGTTGACCACGCGTTTCAAAGATCGTGAACTACATCTCGTCGTTGTGCTCGACGCACTCCCGACAGAGCGCAACCTCATGGGCGCGGCATGCAGGATTAACCGAGCCCAGCCGGTCATGAGTGCGGCCGGCCGGGTCGGGCGATAGGCAGTCATGCCCTGCCCTTCCTGCGGGTCAAGCACTCCGAAAAAACATTTCCCCCATAAATGCTAGATCTTCCGTTGCCTTTTCGCGGGCTTCTGCGTGAGGTGAGGCACGCCATCCATGGCATGTGGCACACGCACGCGATGCCAGTGCACGGTCGTTTTCTCGGCAAGGCCGTTCTCTACCTCGACCCGCACGCGCTCGCCCTGACGGACCCGGATTTCCGGGCCTGGAACGGGCCTTCGGCGCGCAATCGAGCCCGGTTCACCCGGCCCAATGGCGTCCACTTTGGGGGCGCATGCACTGCAGACCCGCTGGACCTGATCCGGGAGAGGATGGGCGCGGCGATTGGAATAGCTATGAAAGCGCATCGGACCGTGGAACTGCGCGCGCAGACTTTCGGAGGAAGGCTCGCTTTTAAACGTTATCGTGCAACTCTGACCGTTCTTCGCCTTGGCGGGTGCCGCGGAAGAATCCCGGGTTCTGCGAGCGCTGCGAGAACACCTGCGGTCGATCCTGTACCACAATCTCGCGAAGCTCGATGCTCTCTACAAACGATGTCTTGGATTCTCACGCCCTTATTTCAGCACTTCGCTCGCTTGCCCGACTCGGCCGCGGTCAGCCTTCACCGCCAATTTTATTGGCGCAGCGACGTTCCTATCGGTTCAGGCGAAGCTTCTTGAACCTGCCGCTCTCTCGTTGCCCTGGCACGATTAATCGTCCTCTCAGTCTGTCATTGGCGGAGTCGCTCCTGAGGCGCGCGCCGGCGAGTTCGAGGAGCGCGTGGCTATCTCCTCGGTCCAGCCGGATTCCGCTGCGCGCTCAGCCAATTCCTGGAAGGCCGATTCCAAGGCGAGCTGGCATTGAAGGCCGCGGTCCGGATGGTCGACTAGCTTGGTTCCACGATCGCAATGCTTGATCGCTTCATTGCAGGCCATGGGCTCTCGCCCTCTCCTTTTGCCACACGAGGCGCCAGCTCACGTGTTGTGCGCCCCGGCAACCGCTTTCACCAGCCGCTCCAGCGATCCCGCGCGCTCCAGCTCCGCAAAGAATGATGCGGCGTGACGCTACCCAGCCGGTGCTTCTCGGCCATTTGCACACATAGGGATAGTCGACCATGAAATCGGACCGAGGCGAGGCGTTGGACGTTTCAGTCTTGGTCTGAATGCGCCGCCCACGAGCCGATCGGCCTTCTCGATGATTTGGCGCACCCTCGTTGTCGACAAGCCATGTTCCTGAGCCAGGTCGGCGAAACTCTTGCCCTTCAGAAAGCCGTCGACCAGGGCTATGTTCCTATCGACGGTCGGCTAAATCCCAGCAGGCGCGCGCAGTTTTCCGGCATCATTCCGTTTGTTCATCCGCTTGTCCGCGCCCCCTGCAAATCCTACCGGGCCAAATCGGTGCTTGGAAGACCCACTCATGTCATGGCCTCGGGAAAGTACAAGGCCGACGGTTATGTGAATACGAAAGATGCTGGCGATCACCATGATCGTTGGTGACCGCTGACCTCCCCAATGTCGGCTTCGACGGCACACCGGGAGCTCTCGGCAATGTTGAATAATTCCGTTTGAAGATGGTTGACTTCGTCGTCGAGGCTCGATCCATCAGGATCGGTATCGACGATTCTATATTTGAGAAACCCAAATTCGTTTGACTCGCGCAATTCGCTGTACGGCGTATCATCGCAAGCGCGGGATTCCGACATCCTGCGAAGTGCCCGCGTTGCTGGAATCGATTTTGCGGAAGTAAAAAGGCCCCGGCGCTGGGTCGGCGCGCAGGGCCTTCAGGCATGTACGAGCTACCAGCATGTCCAGTTATGATCGTGCGCTATCATAATGAACAAACGGTGAATGATCGCTATCCGAGGTGCAGGGCGGGCGAGATGGTGGGGCGGTGGGGGACCTGTACCGCTGCAGCGGGGCCACGAGCAGCGACTCGAGCCATGCGCCACGCTGCAGGACCTCGATTTCGGGCCAAGCCTCGAGCCCGCAACTCGCCTTGCTTCTCGGAAATCATAAGGCTTTGTGGGGCGGTTAAGCAGCGCGATATGGCCGCGGCGATACGAAGTTTTCATCTTTACCCTGTTCAGACGGTCAGGCTGCCTTCGCCGCCGGCTTGGCTGCCTTGACATGGGTTATACTGCGGCGACCGTCGACGCCGATCGGAACGTCACCGTCAACCGTAGCGCGACGCACAACCCGGTGCTGGTCGCCATAGTCGTTGACCGCATAATGCTGGTTAGCACGGTTGTCCCAGATAGCGACGTCGCCTACTTGCCAGCGCCACCGCACGGTATTTTCCGGGGCAGTGACGTAGGACTGGAACACCTCGTAGAGTTTGGCGGAATCGCTCTTGGAAAGGCCGACGAGGCGCTGCACGAAATTGCCGAGCAGCAGCGACTTCTCCCCGGTTTCCGGATGGACGCGCACGACCGGATGCTCGGTCTCGTAGATCGTCGATGTGAAAACTTCCTCGAAGTGCTTCTTCTCTTCGGCTGTGGCGCGCGGGCGCACGGCTGCGTAGTCGTAGGCATTGCTATGAATAGCCCACAGATTGTCCGCCAATATTTTGAGCGGCGCCGGCAGATTCTCGTACGCGGCGTGCGTGTTGGACCAGATCGTGTCGCCCCCCGCCGCCGGAATGACGACGCCACGTAGGACCGAGAATTTCGGATAGGCATCGACGAAAGTCACATCGGTATGCCACTGGTCTGCCCTGCCACCGCCACGGCCGGAATCGAGATTGAGGATTGAGGCCGTGCCGGCTGCCGGCCCCTGCGTGGGATGAGGTACAAGGTTACCCAGACGCCGCGCGAACAATTCCTGCTCCGCATCGTCGAGATGCTCCTGGCCGCGGAAGAAGATCACCTTGTGTTTTAGAAGAAGCTGGTTGATGGCTGCTATCGCTGCGTCCGAAAGGTCTCCACCAAGGCGAACTCCTCTGATTTCAGCTCCAACACGGCTGGTCAGCGGTACAACGTCGGAGTCAGGAATTCTCTTCGTCAAGCTCGAAAGCCAAAATCCCGGCGGATCGATCAAGGATCGCATTGCGTTGTCGATGATCGTTAATGCCGAACAGCGTGGCCAGCTCGCGCCGGGCGGTACAATCATCGAAGCGACCGCTGGCAACACAGGGCTCGGCCTGGCCTGGCGGCACGAAGCGCGTGATCGCGTGTCCAAAAGCTGACAGCGTCAGACAAATGTCAGGTTCATTACAACCAACATCTGGGCACTGACGAGGTTTTTCGAAGCAATGGGCGCTAACTGCGCGCTGAGCGCGTTGGCATGGCTTTTGAGACTGAGTGACTGTGACTGCACTTAATGGGGCAAGACGAGCGATGCGCTCCTCCCTGAACCCGTGTGCCGTCTCTGAGAGGAAACCAGCTCGTGCAGAAACCTTTGGAAATAGCTTTGGACCGCAACGTGGTATTGCAGATGGAGTCCCCGGCTCCTTCGATTAGAGTCGAGAACTGGCTGCATGGCGAGCCCCTCACGAGCTTTGAGCCCGGCAAGTGTACATAGTCGAATTTTGGGCAACTTGGTGCGGCCCATGTGTGGACGGGATGCCCCATCTGATCCAGCTGCAGGGCGTCGCCAGGCGCGCCATCTGGACAGCAGGAGCTGGACTATGGGCAAGGTAACAGGCTTTCTCGAAATCGACCGGCAGGTGCACAAGTACCAGCCGGCCTCCGACCGCATCCGGCATTTCCGTGAATTCACGCTGCCGATGTCGGACAAGGAGGTCGAGAAACAGGCCGCGCGCTGCATGGATTGCGGCATTCCGTTCTGCCACGGGCCAACGGGCTGTCCCATCCACAACCAGATCCCGGACTGGAACGACCTCGTCTACAATGGCGACTGGGACAATGCGATCCGCAACCTGCATTCGACCAACAATTTCCCGGAATTCACCGGCCGCATCTGCCCCGCACCTTGCGAGGAAGCCTGCACGCTGAACCTCGAGGACATTCCCGTCGCCATCAAGACGGTCGAGCAGGCGATCGCCGACAAGGCTTACGAGACCGGCCATATCAGGCCCTATCCGCCGGAGAAGAAGACCGGCAAGCGCGTCGCCGTCATCGGCTCCGGCCCGGCCGGCATGTCGGCTGCCCAGCAGCTCGGCCGCGCCGGCCACGACGTCCATGTCTATGAGCGCGAGAGCCGGCCCGGCGGGCTGATGCGTTACGGCATTCCCGACTTCAAGATCGAGAAGCACTATATCGACCGGCGCATCGAGCAGATGCAGGGCGAGGGCGTCACCTTCCATTGCGGCGTCAATGTCGGCGTCGACAAGCCGGTTGCCGAGCTGCTCGCCGAACATGACGCGGTGCTTTATTGCGGCGGTTCCGAAACGCCGCGCGCGGCCGGCATTCCCGGCGACGATCTCGGCGGCGTGCATGACGCGATGCCCTATCTGGTGCAGCAGAACAGGCGTGTCGGCGGCGAACCGATCCAGTCGGTGGCGTGGCCGTCGCATCCGATCCTCGCCGGCGGCCAGCATGTGGTCGTCGTCGGCGGCGGCGATACCGCGTCCGACTGCGTCGGCACCGCCTTCCGCCAGGGCGCGGTCCGCGTCACCCAGCTCGACATCCGTCCGCAGCCGCCGGAAAAGGAAGACAAGCTTTCGGTCTGGCCCTACTGGGCGACCAAGATGCGCACCTCGTCCTCGCAGGCCGAAGGCGCCGAGCGCGAGTTTCAGGTGGCGACGCTCGAGTTCATCGGCGAAGACGGCCAGCTGACCGGGGTCAAATGCTGCGAGGTCGACGAAAAGCGCAAGCCGATCGCCGGCAGCGAATTCGTCATTCGTGCCGATCTCGCGTTCATCGCCATCGGCTTTGCCGGGCCAGCCGCTCGCGGGCCGGTGTCGGAACTGGCCGGCCAGATGAAGATCGCCATTGACAGCCGCCGCTCGAAGAATGTCGAGGCCAATGACCGGGACTACAGGACCAGCGTCGAAAAGCTCTATGCGGCGGGCGACGTGCGGCGCGGCCAGTCGCTGGTCGTCTGGGCGATCCGCGAGGGCCGCCAGGCGGCGCGCGCCATCGA
Source organism: Mesorhizobium sp. M1E.F.Ca.ET.041.01.1.1 (assembly GCF_003997355.1). Lineage (NCBI taxonomy): Bacteria > Pseudomonadati > Pseudomonadota > Alphaproteobacteria > Hyphomicrobiales > Phyllobacteriaceae > Mesorhizobium > Mesorhizobium sp. M1E.F.Ca.ET.041.01.1.1. Next base: position 40,570 of record NZ_RZSL01000005.1, read on the forward strand.
TGAGGCGCTGATGGGATCGAGCGTGCTGCCGCGCTGAGTCCGTCTCGAGACCCTACTTGTGCGGCCACCTGAAGGCGCTTTCCGCCCTTCCGCTGCCCCGGGCAGCTTACGGACTGATCGCCGTGGTCGTTTCGGTTGTGGCCCCGGCCGCAGGCTGCCGCCTTGGCGGCCAAGAAAAATCGTCGGCGCGGCCGGGCGAAGCAGCGCTGGGTTTAAGTGCTTGGGGTGACACGGCGTGATCTCCGCCGTTGGCGGGAACAGGGCAGTGCAATAGTACTGCCCTGTTCCTTTTGATCAGAGGCCAGTGCGGATTTCTTCGGCAAGCGCCCTCAACGTCGTCTCGACGTCATCGCCGTTTGCCATCTTCTGCATCGCCACGGCCCATGCGTTCATGGCTTCGCCGAAGCCGACACGCGGTGTGAAAGCCAGCGCGGCTTGATCCTGTATCTTTTTGAAGCTGTCAACGAAGTTGTTGAACTCGGGCTGCGAAGCGTACTTAGTCTAGGTATCGTCCTGCCAGGTCGACGTGCGCGGCGGATTGACGAGCTGGCCAGCAAGGGCACCCTTGAGCGCCACCTGCTTGGAGGTGGCCCACGGGATGAACAGCCAGGCCGTGCCCTTCTTTTCGGAAGCCGCGTTCATGGCGAGAGCCCAGATCCAGATGTCAGAATCCAAGCTCGTGGCGCTCGGTGCGTGCAGCGGCGGAGCGAAGGCGATCTTGCCGGATGCCGGCTTCCCCGCAACATCGTTCCAGAAGCCGAACATTTTTGAGTCGATCGTCATCGCGGTGCGGCCGGACGAGATGCCGTCCACGACCTGGTTCCAGTTATCATTGGCGAAGGAAGGAGCCGCGCACTTCTTGATCATGTCCGAATGTAGTCGTATCCAGCATCGGTAAGCTTCGGATCACTCAGGTATTTGTCCAGCAGGCGCCACTCGGAGCGAGGTCCTACGCGGGCTGAATGCCAGTGCCGAACACATCCCATGCTGGCGACTTCGTCGTCAGTTGGATCGTCATCTTGTTCCAGTAAGAATCGTCTGGGTAGAGTTCCGGCGTGACCTTGATGCCGGGTCAGCTTCTCGAACTCCGGAAAGTTGCGCAGCGAGAGCATCCGCATAGGGGTGGATGTCGTAGGCCCAAGTTATGCTGGTCCCTTCGAATTGACGCCAGTTCACGGTGTCGGCAGCGGCCGAATTAGTGAGCGATGCCGAAACGGCAAGAAACGCCAAGTCAAAAGCAAGCTGTTTGCGTAGCGACGCGCACCTGTAACGAGTACGGGGAATGAGCGACCCATGTAATCCTCCCTGGGGCATTTTGCCAATTTTTGGGTCCACTCCTCCATCCCGAGTTTGCTCATAGCCACAATAAGCGGTTTCCAACGACCTCGCTCTGAATGCACCAGGCCAACTGGGTAAAAACGGGTAACCGGCACTTAAAGGCGATGTAGTATCGCCACCAGAAATACTGCTCCGTGGTGCTGGCCTTTGCCTGGGGGCGCAACACGGCAACTACCCGCTCAAAACGGTTGGTCCTCTACCTCTTATTCACCGTCGCTTTCCTCGCGGCCTAACCCGGCCGGAATATCCGTTGCCAGAAAAAGGCCTCGCGGCCGGTTCGAGGCGCATCCCTCCTCCGAAGCAGCACGCTCAAGTATCGTCACAAGCCCCGAGCGCTTCGCGTTCGGCGATGTCCAAATTCCGACAATGTCGGATACAGTCAGATCTACTGGATTGCGTTTGAATGGTTTTCTCATTTGGCACAGTACATGCGGGTCATCCGCAAAACACGTGACCGACCAACAAGAGTTCGCATGATCACCTTACCACAACATACAGCCGCCGCGGAACAATCACTTGGCCCCTGATCGCCCGCCCCGGCACCACAACCGGAGTCATCGATGTTCTGACAGGCTGCCCAAGGATACCTGCTGCAACAGGGCTTGCCCTGGTGACGACCACTCCGGCTCCGCCGGTTACCGACGAGGGCAAAGTGACGGATTTCCTGCTTTTCAACGGCATGGAGGTGGCTGTCATTCCCGACCACCGCGCCGCTCGTCACCGATATGGTCTGGTGCAGGATCGGCAGCGCGGATGAGCCGCCGGGGATATCTGCATGTCTTCGAGCATCTGATGCTCAAGGCGCCTCATGACGAGCACGGCTCCGTCGCCTGGAGAGATTGAACCCAAAGGGAGATTCAGATGTCTGAAGCGAATCAGGAAAAGTTGGACGCATTCTTGGGGAAAATGGTCGGCGATCTCGGTGCGATCGCAACGGGCGCGGGAGTCCTGCTGGGGGACAGACTCGGCCTGTTTAAGGCATTGCGCGAAGGCGGCAAGATGACGGCCGCCGAACTTTCGACACGCACCGGCACCCAGGAACGCCTCGTAAGGGAATGGCTTTCCGGGCAGGCGGCGGCGGGTTACGTCGACTACGATGAAGCGAGCGACAAATTCTATCTCAACGCCGAGCAAGAGCTGGTGTTCGCTGATGAAGACAGCCCGGCCTTCATGGCAGGCGCATTCGAGTTCCTGTCCGCGCTGTGGCTCGATGAAGAAAAGGTGAGGCAGGCATTCCAGTCCGGCAAGGGCGTCGGGTGGCACGATCATAGCGCGTGTCTGTTTCGCGGTACGGAACGGTTCTTCCGTCCAGGCTACAATGCCAATCTGATCGACTCCTGGCTGCCGGCCTTGGAGGGCGTCGTCGAGAAGCTCGAACGCGGCGTGGACGTCGCGGATGTTGGATGCGGTCATGGTGCATCGACCGTGCTCATGGCACAGGCCTTCCCCAATTCGCGCTTCGTCGGCTTCGACTATCATGCCCCCTCGATTGAGCGCGCCCGCAAGGCGGCCGAGGTAGCCGGCGTCGGCGTTAACACGCGGTTCGACGTGGCGGCCGCCAAGAGCTATCCCGGAACGTATGACCTCGTCACATTCTTCGATTGCCTTCACGACATGGGCGACCCGACGGGCGCCGCCACCCATGTCCACGGATCGCTCAAGCCGGACGGCACGTGGATGATCGTCGAGCCGTTCGCGCATGATCATCTGGCGGCGAACCTCAATCCCGTCGGCCGCGTTTACTATGCCGCTTCCACTTTCGTGTGCACGCCCGCATCCGTGTCGCAGGAAGTCGGGCTCGCGCTTGGAGCCCAGGCCGGTGAGGCGAGGCTGCGCAAGGTTGTGACCGGCGGCGGCTTCAAGCGATTGCGTCGCGCCGCGGAGACACCGTTCAACATGGTGCTGGAGGCCCGCCCTTAGCGTGGCCGTCGCCAGAAATTGCAGCTCATCGCATTTGATTGAAGATCACCGCCAAAAATCCGGACGCATCGGGGACATTTTCAAGGCGCCTGGGTTCACGCAGAGGTCGCTGCCGAGTTGTGTGCCAAGAGTCCCATACGTTGCGGCTCAGAAAGGACCCGACGCACGGCTACGAACATGCCCATAGTGATGGCCGCTATAATCACATATGCCCACCATGGCGCGTTCACAAAGCTGGTAAGCCACGTCGCACCGAACGCGCTTACGACAAAAACGAGAGCCTCGATAAAATGACTGAGCCTGTACACATTCAGTCGTCTCATCCTCATACCACCCATCCAAAGACTGAGCTTGTTGCGCTACTGCGACAGAGCCTAACATATTGGAGAGCGCTCACTATTTCTATGCTAAACAGTCTCGCCTGAGTATATGTTTTGAGTCGCTAATTATGGAATTCTGCCAGTCTGCATTTCCCCTGATCTGATGTAGAGCAGCTTCTAAGTGGGAATTAGTCCCCCATCGACCGGATCGGGCGACACGAACATGCGCTGAAGGCTTGGCGGAACGGCTACTGGGACCATGATGCTACTCGAATGCAAGATCGTGTCAGAACGTCCCGGGAAGGCTGCAGGCAGGGGATGTCAGGTCAATCAGCCTATAGATATGATACCGCCCATTCGCTGAGACTTCACGATGGGCATAGGAGGTGGGAATTCGTGCCTTGAGATGGACGCGGCTGTCGGAGCAGGCGAGCACGGCAGCAGCGATGGCCTGAACCTTCGGGCCGCTGACAAAAACGTTCACCACCGCACGCGAGCCGAACCCGTCGAGATACGTCTCGAAAGCATCGAGGTGGGCCATCAGCCCGAAAGCCTGGATGTCGCGAACTTCGCCATCTTCGAGCCGGTGGGTTTCACGTACCTTGGCCACCTGTTGATCGAGCAAAGCATCGATATGCGCATTCTTCTCGCTTCTTGGGACGAGGAGCGAGATCCGTTCCGGACTGACGATATCGATCAATCCGTAGAATACGTCGGCATCTCCTCCGATCCCCACGAGCAGGACTTTCTCTTCGCCCATTCCTCCGCTGCCTTGAAGATGAGGGACGGTGACGTATCGGTCCAAGCCGCTGGAAAAATCCTCTTTGCCGATCGCGTTCCCGTAGATACCTTCGGCGTACCCGAATTCGAGAGACTGAATCGACATTTTCTTGAATGCCACCGCAATCAGCCATTGGATGTAGATTCGCGGCATCGTCGAGCACTCGACGAAAACCTTCCGCAGGCTTCCTTCGTATGAGCCACATGAAGCGGCCATCTGAGTGAGCAGGTGATCGAGGAGATTGATGTTCTTCTGATACTCGATGGAAGGCTCGAGGGTGATCGCAGTCACTTCGACGCCCCATCGGGTACCCATAGCGATGAGCTTTCGCCGGTTTTCTTCGACGGCTGGGACGTTCGCTTCCTTCAGAGCAAAGTCCAGAACCACGATTTTGCCGACCTTCAGGTCAAGATGGTTTTCGAACGCGGCGAAACGCGTTTCCCATCCAAGCGCGACGATCGCGATATCTGCCTCCATCGTTTCGCAGGTACCTGCATCTCTCGCCTTCTCAGTGACGGCCAGATGGCCGAAGACTCGATACTCGACAGTTGAAGCGGTCATTCGAGATCGCTCTCGAAAAGCGAGTGCTGGAATTCGGTCTTGAGTGCGGGCCGCGCGACGAGCTCCTTAAACACCGAGTCGGCCCAGTCTTCTGGGAGCCGATGCCTGGTAAAAAGCAGGTCGACCATCTGCGCCGCAGGGATTGTGTTGATTTCGTACGGGCCGCGATAGGAGAACCCGAAGTAAGGTGCAAATCGCCGATGCAATCTGATCAGCATCTCCTTCGATGCGGGGTCGGCGCGGTCCACCTCAAAGTTGCCGGCGGCGGAGACCTCCCGGATAAACCCATCCCTTTCCGCCCGACGCAGGACCTCGTCCAGTTTTCCGCTGGGTTGCTCCAGTCGGTTCACCAGCGAGCGCATTTCCTTTAGATCAACCCTGAAAATGCCTCTCTCTGTCGTTCCTAGAGCATTTTCTTCGGCAAACTCTGTCTGGAGGCGAGCGGTCAGGTAACCCAACGCCCGCACCATGCGCACGCTCTCTTCTTCGTACGGATGTGAAAGCGCCTGAAGTCCATCAAGCTTCCGTTGAGAGGCGGCGTTCACAGCCTGTCTCTGCTGTTCGAGATGAATCTGTAAATCCGAGTTGATGAATTCCACCAGTTTTCGTGGATCACTGGAACTCGGAACACTGCGGCGGAAGATCTCTCCCATTATATCAAGGAAATCGCGTATACAGACGTCGCTCAATGATGTGATGATCTGGTGCCCTACGTACGGGTAGTCATGCAGACGCAGCATCTGGCACGCTTTCAGAAAAGCCCATCCCTGTTTCCGGGCGATCGACCTCTTCAGATTTGAAGCATCCGCCTTGCTCATGGGCCGGCGCTTGATTTCCGGGTTCATGAGCGCGAGCGCCAGCCCTTCGGCATAAGGGCGCGCTTTTCGATCAAGAAGGAATTGCTGCTGATCCGCCGTCCTCAAATTCACGGAGAGGAATTCACGTGCTGCATCAGCGAGTGCCACAAGCTCTTCTCTGCCCTCGGAATGACCCGATATGATAACCCGCTCGATGATGTCATTGACGGAAAGCCGCCCCAGCCGGTTTTTGAGCGAAAACGCGCTGAGCGCATCGTTGCGCTTGAGATCACTCCGCAGATGGTCAGGAAGCGCATAGTAGAGCCGAAGCGACGACACGTTCTCGCACAGCGTGGCGAACTCCCTCGGATCGACTGAATCAAGATTCTCGACGTCCCGGTCAGCATTCGAGAGCGACTGGCCGGGTATGATCGTCCGGATCGTGTCGTAAAGGCCGCCGATGTAGGCGAGGACCCATTTCACATTGCCGCGCGTCTTCCTCACCAAGGTGTTCAGGAACTGCTGTTGGAGCGGTGTCAGTGCCTCACAGTCGTCAATCAGGATCTTGAAGAAGGGCGCCCTGTCACCGGCGAAAGATGGGCCATTTAAAAGTGGGGTGATCGCGGTCGCGACCTTGTTAATGATCGCGCCAGGGTCTGTCGCTCTGAAGCCGGTCGCTCCCTCATCGGCGGCAAAGAAGAACGCGTTGAAGCATTCGTCGACGTACCGGGTTATCCCACCCCGCAGCTCATCTATGCTGAAGAAGTCGAGACGGGCAGGTTGGGGTATGAAGTGCAGCACTTCGCGATGCAGTGCCAAGGCGACGTCCCTATCTTCAGAGGCCCGGTATTTCAAGTGGCTGTCGCGTCTGAGCTGGCTGATGCTCTCGAGCAGGCGTTCGACTATCTTCAGCTCCAGATAGTGAGAGAAGATTACGAATTGCCGCGGGATCACGGCGGCCGTGTCGAAGCGTATCCGCTCCGGAATGAGGTTCAGAACCGCGTTGTCGATTAGGGGCGAAAATGTCTCATTGAGCTGGAAGAAGACGCCATACCAGCCGAGCTTGCCGACTTGGTCCGCGAGACTTTTGTCTTCGAGGATATGAACTGTGGAAAGCGAGCGAAGAATACTGGTCTTGCCGCTGCCTCTCGTCCCTGCGACGAAGACCGGCTTGGCGGCGGCAGAAATCAAGGCCGACTTCTGACTGAACCACAGTATCGGGCGACTTTCGTACTCGATCCTGTTGGGGCCGAACGGATTCTCCATCTCTATTCGTCCCTTACCTTAATGCGCCAAGCCGAGTTTGCCTTCGTGAGGCCGTCTATCTCGACGAAGCGCGCCGCTTGGAGCATCAGAAGAGAGTCTTCCAAATCTAGCCCGAGCTCGGCGGAGGCGGCAATCTCAGTGATCTCGTCCCAGAAGAGTAACCCATTCCCGCGCCTGGTGGCATGGTCGCGCAGTCGGCGCATCAGGTCAAACGTGTCGTTGTTCAGAAAGGCCTTGCCGTTGGACATAGTCGAGATGAAGCAATGTTCGCCTTCCATGACCGTCCCGTCGGCGACATTGGTGCGGTAGGGTATAAGTCGGATGCCGACGAGCTCTCCCTGATCGGTCGTGAAGAAGACGAGCTCATTGAAACCTGACTGTATCTCTGGTGCTGAGATGCAGATCAATTTGCCGTCCGGAAACCTTGGATCGTTGACGATCTCGACCGGATCGGCATGTATGTGTCCATGCAGGTAGACGATAGGCTTGTTGCCCTGCAGCAGCTGAGTTCTGACAAATCCGCTGTTGAGCATCTCCGCGTATGGCGTAATGCGCGGAGTCTTTTGTGGCAGCAGATTGTGATGGCCGATCATGATGCCGTAACGCATGTCGGGCTGCTGGAGCAATTCCTGTAGGCCTGCAAGCATCTCACGCGAGATGTATGGCGTGTCCATCTGACCGTAATACTCGTCGTCGGACGCCTCCTTGTCTGGATCGCTGGGAGGTGTCGCGGGCGAATGTCCCGAGGTGTCCGGCGAGCCGAGATCTACAGGTTCTGTAGAAGGACCGAGTGCCTCGAGACGATCACGAAGGAACGCGGGAAGGTTCTGAAGCTCCCAACTGCCTATCGCTGTGTTGACGAGGATGAAGTTTGCGCCTGCGGATCCTGTCGGAAGTCTGAAGTGCACGGGTTGGTCCACGGGAACGGTCTGCCAACCCAAGCGGGCGGCTAAACTCGCCATTTCGCTGAATTTCTCAGTCGGTCCAAGTTCGCGCGCGTCATCACGGTTCACATCGTGATTTCCCGGTACGAATATCAACGGAAGCGCCTTTGAACTGCGCCCCTGTGCGCGGCAGAGCAACGTGAAATGCTGGAATGCCGAAGCAATGAAAGTCTTGTCGCCACGGCTCGTGAAATCCCCCATGAAGGCGATCGAATCCAAGGGCTTCGAAGTCGTCAGCCGCCGAAGCTTCGTCAAGACGGCACGCAGCGAAGACGCGCGTAGCTTCTGCGTTATTTTCGGAGCGAACTTGCTATCCTTGGCATCGATGTTGCTAGAGGAAGGATGCCAATCCGGATAGTGAATATCGCCTACTTGAAGGATTCGCCCCCGTCGCATAACTCGCCCCCCCGCCGAGAGCCATAGACTAATCCGTTCGCTTTTGCCAAGCGCGAAACGATCATCCGACCGCATCGCCTGGAAAGCGCGTTTATCTTTTTGTTGGTAATGGAGAGGCACGACGCAATTGTGCCCCCGGTTGCTTGTCTGCCCACCAAATGGGCACTCAATCTGGGCGCATGGCTTATGATTTCTCGAGTTTGTCCCATAACGAGTTTGAGGATTTGGCCCGCGACCTCGTAGGTCGCGAGATCGACAAGCGTTTCGAGGCCTTTCCCGAGGGACCGGACGACGCGATGGATGGTCGACATGCCCTTGCCGGCGGCGACATTGTGCAGGCGAAGCACTACCAGCGGTCAGGCTTCTCGGCGCTGAAATCCAAGATGAAGAGCGAGCGCACAGCCATTGATGGCTTGGCGCCCTCGCGATACTTCCTCGTCACGTCGGCTTCGCCCGCGGCAGGCGGACACCGGCATGCGCAGCAGGATGAAGCCAGTGAGGGCCAGTAATACACGACAATAGTCATTAGGCTAGAGTACAGTCGCCTTGGGAGGCTGTTCGAATTCAATCCGGCGCTTTTCGGCATCCTTTTTTCGTTTGGTGGTGTCGATACGATATTGGTCAATTCCATCAAGATCGCTCTTCATATCGTTTGGTGTTGGAACTGGAATGGCCTTGGCGGACGCCATGTCATGTCCAGAACGCTCCGAAACTCGCTTCATGGCCCAATAGATTCGCTTGTGGTCTTCGTCCTCGACCACCACACCCTTCAGGCTCTGTGTCTTGACATCGCTGTTAAATCGCTCGACGACTTTACCGAGCAGGATTTCTTCAACGAGCCTCTCCCAGGTTTCCCGAAGATCGCTGTAGAAATCCTTCGCTGACCTTCGCCAAGCATCGGTGGTGAAATCAGTGGCGCCGTCGAAGCTCTTCAGGCGCGTCTTGAGAGTCTCGATGCGCTTCGTGACAGACTGTGCGATCCACGGCTCGTCAGTTTCGCTAATCAAGCCAAAACCGGCAGATTCGGACTTGTTGATGTAGTTTCGAACAAGGGGAATCGGCGGATTGGCCTGCGCAGCTGCGTCAACCACCTCGTTGAAGAACAGAAGATTATGGGTGAAAATAATAATCTGACGTCCTGTGGCCGCTTCTTTTACGAGCCTTGCCGCGACCCGCCTGATCCGAACATGGTCGAGAGATGACACGGGGTCGTCGATGATCATGCCTTGACGCGATGTGTCTCCTCCGACCTCGGCTAAGAAACAGGCCAGGGCAAGCGCGCGCTGCTCTCCTTCGCTTAAGACCTTGCTGTTTGAGATCGCTTTTGCCGCGTTGAGCCCGACCTCGAAATAGCTCTGCCCATCTTGACTACGATCATTAACTGCGAACGGGATGTGCGTTAACGCCAGAGTCTCAATCTCGGCGACGACGCGCTTTTCGAGATCCTGCATGACGAGGCTTCGTCGAAGCGACGTCATCTGCCGTGACACCGAGCCTGTTTCGACAGCATCGCAGCATGAGAGAAGCTTGCGCCGCTCTTCGAGATTCGCCAAGCGCGCGAGAACGATGGTGAGATCGTCGCCCAGTTTTTTCCGATCCTTGAGTGTATCGCGACGAGCTCGATCGGTAGCGCGGTTCCCGTCGTCGGCCGCTGCCTTGTCGTCCGTCAGCGCTTCGGCCTCTAGCGCCTCCGCCTCCGTTCGGAGTTTCGATGCAACTGGCGCCGCAAGTTGCGGGAACGCAGCGTACTCGGACAGCGCAGCCGCAACGACAATTGCATCACGCCTTTTACCTGCCTCGACATAATATGCCGAGATCAGGGCCACCATCGCCTTGCGTGCGGCGGACAGATCGCCAAACTCTCCGAGAGCCGCCTCAACCGCCTCCCCGGTCGCAATGGTGAGTCCTTTGATTTGGCGCAGGGCCTCTTCATGGGCAATAGATGCGACTTGCGCCGCCTTATTTGCGGCGCCCGTTACGAAGTCATTGAAGGATTGGATCCGCCCCGCGGCGTCCGCCGTCATCGGCTCCTGGCAGAGCATGCAACGATCGCCTTCCTGATCTGGCAAGTGCTGATGATCGATGCCAGTGACGCTCGCTAAATAGGCTCGTGCATGGTCGAACATATACCGCCAGGGAGAAAGCCCAACGCCGCTCAACGGCATAGTCGCGAACGCTCCTGAGGCGGCAAGTTGTGCAGCCTGCGCTGTAGAATCGGCTGTTGCATATAGATTGCGATAAATCTCGAGGGCCGCCGCTGAGAGAGCCGCGTCGATCTGTTCAGATGCAGTCAGCAGTTTTTCCAAGGCCGCCTTGGCACGCCGACGCTTTGTCGCCATCGTTGAAGGGTCGCTTGCCAGAGCCTGTTCGAGGCCAGCGAGATCAGCCATGTCCTGCTCTGAGAGGGCAGCGAGGTTTTTGATTTCGGCTGCGGAAGGCATCACGTCCTTTGACTTGATTTCGAGACGAGCCAGCAGCTTTACGACCGCGCCGGCAGCTGTGTACCCACTCGGCAATGGTGTCTTTAGGTTCTTTTCGATCGCTTTGATTTCTTCCCGGAAGTCGGCTTCGAGCTCGGTGCGGTGACGTCCATGGCTTTCGAGAAGCGCGATGGCTGCGGGCAGAAAACCGATACGGTTTTGCTTATCGACGTAGAGGCGAGCGTTCGCGGAGTCGAAAACGGAGATCCGTGCAATTGACGCGGGGGGCAGCGTTCCGTCCTTCCAGGTTATGGGGGTCGGTTCCGTAGCACCCTCTTCGAGAAACCGGACAAGCACTTCGGCTGGCGGTTTGGTGCCGATCTCGAACACGTTGCCAAGAAGATCATCCGCCGTCAGACTACGGCAAAGCTTCTTCGCGATCCGGCAATAGCCGCTCTTTCCGCTTCCATTGTCGCCGTAGATAATGGTGATGCCATCGGTGGCGAAACGCAGTTGCTGCTCTTCGGCGAGGCGGTTCAAATGCTTGACGGGGCCGAGTGAGCAAAGCACCGCGCGCGGCTCGTTCGAACTGTTGGCCCTCAAATGCTCCGCCGAGAGCGGAGAGCATTCGGGCAGATCAGCGGTAAATCCACCGACGTGGCGGACCCGAGCTGTTACACCGGCCTTATCCTCCTGCTCGAGGTTGAAGCCCGGCCGCGCGGCGTGTCTTCTTAAGGCATCCCTAATCCAGTCGGGCTGCTTATCCGCCCATTCCAAAAGTCCAACCTCGGCCATTCCTGCCCCCCGAATCTTACCATCATTATACTTATTGATTAGTCCAGATTCGATGAATTCGCTTGTCTGGACAAATTTTCCTCGCGATCGCACATAGAGTGCTGGAGATGTACCCAATAAATGACCTCCCCCCGCGCCGCTAGGTCAGCAAACAAATGCTTCAGCGATCAAACGTCTCCACAACGACATCAGCAATCAAAGGCATTGGACCGCGCGCACGAATTTAGGTAGCCGGCAACGCGTACGAGGAGATAGAGCTGGAAGTGCGTGCCTTTCGATAGTCTATGGGCGGAATTCGACCGCCTCACCGATAGGCCGATCGAGGTTCGCCGTCACTGTCGGGCTGGGTCCGAGTCCGCGATAGGCGCCACGACAGCGCTCGCGATAGGCGCGCAACGCTTGGTCCATGGCGCCCGGACCGCCACACATTTGCGGATGACGTCCTGCCCGTCTTGGGTTTCAGCAGCGTGCGCCGGCGCTCCGATTTCCGCGACTTTTGGATCCCCTCCAATCGTGACGACCGATTATCGCCTGTCTCCATTTCGACCGTTATCTGGGCGGTAACACTTTTAGAAATCTATGCTGCTGGACATAAGCGGCGACCATACCGAGAATTTACTTTCAAATTCTGGCGGCAAAGTTCTATCGTAAATGAAAATAGGGGATGGGGTATGGAAACGAGTTCGGAGACTGGCGATGCTGCCGGTATATCAGCCGCGCCCGTAATAGAAGTCGTGGCGGACATCGCCGCCAGCTTTACATATGCGTCCTTCCAAAATGCTATTCCGGTGATCCGGTCTATCGCGCTCAACAACCCGACCCAGCAGGGTTTCGAAAAATGCACTCTCGAGCTGACATCGAACCCCCCTTTTTTGCGCGCCAAAAGCTGGACAATTGATCGGATCGTTGCTGGCGACCGGCTTCCCTTAAGCGATCGAAAAATCGATCTCGACGCCGGCTATCTGGCCGGTCTCAACGAGGCTGAGCGCGGGGAGATAACGTTGCGCCTAACCTCAGGAGGCGCAGTGCTGGCCGAGCAGCGCGTTGCGGTGCGCCTGCTTGCCCGCGACGAATGGGGTGGCGTCGTCGATATGGCGCAATTGCTCGCCGCATTCGTCATGCCGAACGACCCGGCGATCGCAGGACTGCTGCGTTCCGCAGCGGAGCTGCTCGCAGCGCATGGTCATCCTTCCAGCCTCGATGGCTATCAAAGCGGCAATCCGCAACGCGCATTCATGCTGGCGGCCGCAATTTATTCGGCCATTGCTGGCCTATCGCTGCATTATGCAGAGCCACCTGCGAGCTTCGAAAGCCGCGGCCAAAAAATTCGACGTCCCTCAATTATTACGGCAGAAAAGCTGGCAACCTGTCTCGATACCAGTCTGTTATTCGCGTCCGCCCTGGAGGCGACGGGCTTGCATCCCGTCGTTTTGATGTTTCAGGGACACGCGGCCGTCGGCGTCTGGATGACACAAAGGACGCTCGCCAACGCCATTGAACCCGATGCCATGGAGGTCCGCAAGGCGCTGGCATCGCGCGAACTCATCGTGTTTGAGACGACAGGCGTGACGCATCGGCCGGCGATGACGTTGGAGGCTGCCCAACACGCAATCGAACAGCGGCTCGACGAAACGCAGGTAGCCACCTTTGTCGCAGCCATCGATATACGCCGCTCGCGCAGCGGCGGCATCACACCGCTTGCTTCGCACGAACCGACGCGCCGCAGCGTGGATGCAGAGGCGGCAACCGAAATCGCGTTGCCGTTGCCAGCCGCACCGGCCGTGGTAGCCCTGCCGGTCGAGATCGTCGAGGTAAAGCCGACGACAGCGGCCGGACGGATCGACCGCTGGCAGAAAAAGCTCCTCGATTTGACACTGCGGAACCGCCTGCTCAATTTTCCGGACTCCAAGAAGACAATTCCGTTTCTTTGTACTGACGTCGGCTACCTCGAGGACCGTCTGATGGCAGGCGCTTCGATCCGGCTGATTTCGCTCCCCGAACAGAATCCACTGGGCGAGCGGGATGCTGTCCTCTATCGCGAGGTGCACGGACGTGACCTCCAGCGTGGCTTTGCCGCGGAAGCGCTTCTGCGCGACGAGCTCCCGTCGACGCTCGATGGGCGTCAATTGGAATCCCGGCTGATCGATCTTTACCGGCAAGTGCGCAACGATTTTGCCGAGGGCGGCGCGAATACGCTCTTCCTGGCGGTCGGCTTCCTGCGCTGGAAGAAGAAGGCCGAGGACGAGCGCAGCTATCGCGCGCCATTGCTGCTCGTACCGGTCAAAATCGAGCGCCGCAGCGCAACATCGCATTTTACCTTGCGCTTCCATGAAGATGAACCGCGATTCAACGCAACCTTGTTGCAGTTTCTCGAACGCGACTTCGAGCTCAAACTGCCACAGTTTTCCGGTGAGCTGCCCGAGGACGAAAGCGGCGTTGATGTGCCGAGGCTGCTCGGTCTTATGCGCCAGGCAGTGCGCGACGTCCCCGGCATGGAGGTGGTGGACGAGACGGCGCTGTCGACCTTTTCCTTCGCCAAGTTTCTCATGTGGAAGGATCTGGTCGAGCGTACCGATGCGCTGCGCGAAAACCGTGTCGTGCGCCATCTGATCGACACGCCGGAGATAGCTTTCGAGGGCAATGGCGCATCATTCCGCGACGAGCGCGAACTCGACCGGCACTATGCCCCGTCCGACATGGTTTTGCTGCTGCCGGCCGACTCCTCACAGACCGCCGCAAGTCTTGCCGCCGCTGAGGGTCGCGATTTTGTCATCATCGGTCCTCCCGGCACTGGCAAGAGCCAGACCATTGCCAACATGATTGCCAACTGTCTTTCAGTTGGCAAAACCGTGCTGTTTGTGGCCGAGAAGACGGCGGCGCTCGATGTGGTGTATCGCCGCCTGCGCGAACATGGCCTGGGCGCGCATTGTCTCGAACTCCATTCCAGCAAGGCGGACCGACGCAACTTTCTCACCCAGCTCAGGATCAGCTGGGAAAGCGGCGTGCGCGTGGACGCAGCGGAGTGGATTGCGATCAACGAGCGGCTTCGCGTCCGTCGCGACGAACTGAATGCCTATGTCGAAGCGCTGCATCGGCACCATGTCAATGGTCTGACGCCTTATCTGGCGCTCGGCATCGCTCTCAAGAACAAGCGGCAGCACGCTCCGAGATTGTCCTGGCCATCGCGCGATTCCCATGACGAGGCAAACCGGCTGGCGCTGGAGCATATTGCCGCCGAAACAGGTCTCGCATTTCAGTCGGTGGAGATGCGGTCGGTCTTGCGTCTTATAGATGTCACCGAGTGGACGTCAGGCTGGCAGGACAATTTGCTCGAAGGGGCAAAGACCCTCAAGAATGCGTCCGAGGTTCTAGCGACCGCACTCGACGCCTTCCTGGTGAGCATCGGCCTGCGCGCCAAAGGCGACGCGTCAAAAGCGGAGCTCGAAGCGCTGCGAAAACTAGCAGCGGCACTCCAGGACAGTGCCGGCTATGACGTCAGCATTGTCTTTGATCGAGATTTCGCCCAGTTGCGGGGAGCCCTCGCCACTCTCAATGAGGCAATCGGAGACTATCGCAAGTCTCGCAAGGACCTGTCGGCCCGCTATGACGAGGCTGCCGTTGCGCGCATACGGGTGGAGGACATAGAGCAGCAATGGCAGCAGGCCGCTTCTGCATTCTGGCCAAACAGTCAGTTGGGCAAACGCAAAGTCCAGAAGCTGCTTCAAGGCTATGTCACAGAGGGGGTAGCCGATCCTCAGCACGACTTGCTGCTGTTGCGCCTGATGCAGGACCGCCGGGCCACTGTCGAAGCCAACATCCTATCTGGGAAGCCGATCGGATTTGCCGCACTTGATACCGACACCCACCGTATCGATCAGATACTCTCGATGGCCGAAAGGCTTCGACAGACGCTACGCCTGCCCGGCCTCGGCACGGAGGATTTCAAAGCGCTCCTGCAAGCAACCGCCCCGAGCCTGCGAAGCGGTGCAGCAGATAGCACGATGCGCTATGGGGCAGCCCGCTTCCTTGCGGCTTCTGCAGCATTCGAGGCTGCCAAGACCCAATTTGCGATCCCTGCTGGAAAGACGCCTTCTTGGGCAGAACATGATAACCCGCTGACCGAATTGACGACTGCGATGGGAGACTTGCTCGACGCCCGTCATCTTCTCCGGGACTGGACTTCGTGGTGCGGCATTCGTCGCAGGGCTGTCAGTCACAATCTGGGAGCGTTGGTCGACGATATCGAGGCGGGTCTAGTGCGACCAGCTGAAGCTCAATCCGCGTTCCGCCTGGCCTATGTACGCTGGTGGCTGCCGGCCACGCTGGATGCCGATCCGGTGCTGCGGAATTTCCGTCGCTTCCAGCACGAGCACGCCATCGAAGATTTCCGGGAAATCGACGATCTTGTCCGCGCTCAAGCAAGCCTTCGCGTCATCAGTGCCATCGCTCATGGTTTGCCGGCTGTGCAAGGCGTCCCGCGCAATTCCGAGTTGGGCCTGTTGCGCCATCAGATGGAATTGCAGCGGCCCAGCCGGTCAATCCGCGAGATGATTGGCGCGATGCCGACGAGCTTTGCCAAGCTCGCGCCGTGCATGCTGATGTCCCCTCTTTCAATCGCTCAATATCTACCGCCCGACCAAGCCCTGTTCGACGTGGTGATTTTCGACGAAGCATCGCAGATCACCACCTGGGACGCCGTCGGTGCCATCGCGCGAGCCCATCAAACCATAATCGTAGGCGATCCCAAGCAGTTGCCGCCCACCAATTTCTTTGGCCGCAACGAGGAGGACGAGGAAGTCGTCGAACACGAAAAGGATCTTGAGAGCATTCTCGACGAAGCCAAAGCGGCCGGCATCCCGGTACGTGACCTGCGCTGGCATTATCGTAGCCGCAATGAGTCGCTGATCGCCTTTTCCAACCATCACTACTATCAGAACCGGCTCATCACATTCCCTTCGCCAACGGTGGAAGATCGGGCAGTTCAGCTGCGAAAAATCACGACCGGCATCTATGACCGTGGCAAAAGCCGCACCAATCGAATCGAAGCCCAAGCGGTAACCGACGAGGCGGTCAGCAGGATGCGGCGTTGGCTGGCCCTACCGGAAAAGGACCGACCCACGCTCGGAGTCATCACTTTCAACGCGCAACAGCAGTCGCTCATCCTCGACCTTTTCGACAAGGCACGCCAGACAGAGCCGGAGCTTGAATGGTTCTTTGCCGACGAGCGTATTGAGCCCGCCATCGTCAAGAATCTGGAAAATGTCCAAGGGGACGAGCGTGACATAATCCTGTTTTCGATCACCTTTTCGCAAGATAATGCCGGCAAGCGCAGCATGGATTTCGGCGCGCTGAATCGGGACGGCGGCGAACGCCGGCTGAATGTCGCGGTGACGCGTGCGCGGCAGGAACTGATCGTATTTTCAGGTTTTGCCGCCGACCAGATCGACCCCAACCGAACCAAAGCGATCGGCGTACAGCATCTCAAAGCCTTTCTCGATTTTGCCGAACGCGGCGCTGTGGCATTGCCAGCGCAGGAACGCGGATCGGTCGGAGCCCTGGAATCCCCTTTCGAGGAGGCCGTCGCTGCCGAGCTTGAGAAGCGCGGATGGACCATCGTTCCTCAAGTCGGCATTTCGGGCTTTCGAGTGGATATAGGGATCCGGCATCCCGATCTCGCCGGCGCCTATCTGGCTGGGGTCGAATGCGACGGCGCGACCTATCACAGTTCTGCCACGGCGCGAGATCGAGACAAGGTCCGCGAGCAGGTCCTGCGCGGCCTCGGGTGGAACATTGTCCGGGTATGGTCAACCGATTGGTGGTTTGATCTCGAAGGTTGCACCGAGAGGCTTCATGCCAGCCTGGCCGCGCTGCTCGAGGAAAGCCGTCGCAAACAGGCTGAACAACAGGAAAGTGAAGCCGCGATCCATTGGGACATGGGACATAAGGTCGACCCCATGGACCCATTGCCAGCCGAAGACCTAGCATCGGCCGGCGAACCGGAACATCCGTCGATAAAATCAGAGCCAGAACTTGTCGCCGCTCCCCTCGCGACGGGAGAGCGCCCATCGGCATCTGCAGGAATTTTGCCTGCGGCCGCGCATTCGACGCATGATACCGTACCGACGGGCGGCCGTTATCGCCTGACTGATCTAACCGGATTTTCCACCAGCCCGGATCAGTTTTATGACTTCGTCTACCGAGGCACGCTGCGGTCCATGGTCGACGCGGTGATCGAGCAGGAAGGACCTCTGCGAGATGACGTCCTTGCGCAGCGCATCGCACGGGCGCATGGCTGGCTCAGAACGGGCAACAAGATTCGGGAGCGGATCGACCTGCATCTGCGCGAGTTCGATAGAACTGAAGAATCCAGCGGCAGCTTCCTATGGAAGAGAGGGACGGTGGTCGACCTGCTTGATTATCGCATGCCGTTCGATGCCGATGCCCGCCGGTCCATTGCCGACATTCCAATCGCCGAGCTGGCCGCTGTCGTCGTTGCGAACGAGGACATTCTGGAACAGTCCGACCCCGCTCTCGACCTTGCACGTCTGCTCGGTGTCGAGCGACTTGCGGCGATTTCACGCTCCCGGCTGGATGAAGCCATCGATCGCGCCCAGCGCAACCTGGCATCGACATAGTCTCGGAGACTCCATGTTTCGATTCATCCACAGCTCCGATCTTCATATCGGCAAGCGGTTCGGCAACATGCCAGAGGATCTGCGCGGGCGGCTCCGTGAAGCGCGCCATGGCGCGATCAGCCGGCTGGCAGAGCAGGCACGCGTCCATGGTGCATCCACCATACTTCTGGCCGGCGATACGTTCGATACCGAAACGCCCACTCCAGCGATGTTGCGGCAGGCCATGGCCGAGATGAGCCAGAGCGCGCCTCTGCGCTGGATATTGCTGCCTGGCAACCATGATTCCCTGTTGGCTGATCAATTGTGGAGTGCAGCGGACAGCGTTGTGCCGGACAATGTCCTGCTGGCGACGCGGCCCGAAACCCTGACCATTGGCGCGGACGTGGCGCTGCTGCCTGCACCTTGCACCACCCGCAGACCCGGTCGCGACCTTACCGAGTGGATGAACAGCGCCGCGACGCCGCAAGGCGCCATCCGGCTCGGCCTTGCTCATGGCGCTATTCAGAACTTTTCCGAAGATTCAGCAGCGTCCGATGTCATTGCACCAGATCGCGCGACTAAGGCCGGCCTCGATTATCTGGCACTTGGCGACTGGCACGGACCCGTCACCATCAATGAGCGCAGCCGTTATAGCGGTGCGCCCGAACCTGACCGTTTCAAGCATGATACACCCGGTCAGGCCCTTGTCGTTTCCATTGCCGGGCCTGGCGCCGTGCCCGAGATCGTGGCCGTTGAAACAGCTAGCTTTTCCTGGAAAACCGCTCCCCTGCATCTGCTGTCTGGCGACGACAGCGCCGCGGCATTTGAAGCGTTGCTTCCACCGGCTCATCTGCGGCGTCAGACTTTGCTGCGAATTGCCGCGTCTGGCCGGGTGCGGTTAAGTGGGCGAACGATCCTTCAAGCGGCGATCGCGGTAGCCGCGCCCGACTTCGCCTATCTGGAACTGGACGGGGACGGGCTCGCGACCGACTGCGAAAGTGGCGATTTGGATCGGATCGACCGCTCTGGTGCCCTTCGCGAGGCAGCGCAGGCACTGTTGGATGAAAGCAGCGACGAAACCCGGTCGGCTGTCGAACGCGACATATCGCGAGAAGCACTGGTTCGGTTGTTCAGCTATTGCGAGGCGATGGGATCATGAAACTTACGGCCCTTCGGCTCCACAACGTCAAACGGTTCGCCGGGCAAGGCGTCGCCATCGAAAACATCGGCGACGGCGTCAACGTGCTTTGCGCGGTCAATGAGTTCGGCAAATCAACCTTCTTCGAAGCGCTGCACGCACTCTTTTTCCAGCCTCACACGGGCACACCCGAAGGCGTGCGACTGTTGCGGCCTTACAGTGGGGGCAATCCGGTGGTGGAGGCCGACATCACCACTTCAGAAGGACGCTATCGACTTGCCAAGCAGTTTTATGGCGGCAGGCTGGCCAGCGTTATTGACCTCGACGGCGGGCGACTGTTGGCTCAAGCCGATGAGGCCGAAGCCTTTATCGGCAAACTAATCCATGGCGGAAGCGCAGGACCGGCAGGATTGCTCTGGGTTCGCCAAGGGGTCACCGGCATCGAAAGGCGCAGCAAAAGCGAGGAGGACGGCGAAAAACGCGTGCGCGAAAGCCTACTGTCCTCGGTTCAGGGGGAAGTTGAAGCCCTGACCGGCGGGCGACGCATGGCCGAAATCGCCGCGGCATGTGAAGAAGAACTCTATAGCCT
>NZ_RZSL01000600.1:0-3525 GCF_003997355.1 Mesorhizobium sp. M1E.F.Ca.ET.041.01.1.1
GGCAAAAGCGAGACGGAACTGATCCGAGAAGCCATGTTAAACCTAATAACCTCGCTCCATCTGCGGAATAGACAGATTGGATCAAAATGCACCACCACAGGTGGGCTAAAGCAGAACCGAACCTGAAAACGCCGGCGCAACCACGACTGCCTGAGGAGGTCCGGCTACGGCGGCCGCTGATGTCATCGGAGGCGGATGCCGCTGAAGAATCGGGTGGTGGTGGCAAAGGTCGAAGGTCTGAGTTTAGACCAACACAGGCCTCCAAGATGGCGCCGCCTCGTGCGCGACTATGAGCAGCGCATCGACGTCTCTCACGCCATGATCCTTGTCGCTATGGGCGGCAATCTCATCCGCAGAAACGCTCACTGAATTTCAAAACAAAGAGGACTCTTAGGTCGCTATTCGCCGTACCGGCTCTCCAGCGCGTTGGCAATTCGCTCGCAAAGCAATTCGGAGGTCACGACTGTGAGGTGGAGACGAAGGCGAACTCCGTGCGTATCAACTAGGGTAGTGACAATACCTCGATCGGAGTACTCGGTGAGGTCGAGAACATCGTTGATGATGAAGTCTGGTGTTTCGCGGAGCCTCTTAGGGCGCTCATCCACCGGGTTCTCCTCCTAATCCAGGTTCAACGGTTGTCAACTGATCGGTGGCCTTCCAGGTAGGCCGAGCCGAATTCGCTGGCCTTCGGCGTAGCTCTCGGCAGCGGCTTGAGCGTCGAAAAAATGCCGAGTTAATTTGCCATTTTCGACGACCTGGACAATCCATTGGCTGTCAACATTTTTCAATCGCACGTCGTTCGGTTCTCCGGCAACCACCTTCGTCTTCCGTTTCAGCAATCAAGAACTAGGAATGACAGTGGAAGTCCTAAGCCGCTGTACCGCTCTGTAGGCAGCAACATCCCCCGACGTGATATTCAAATCCAGATTTTCTGACAGCAGGTCATCGCCACGCGATGGCAATCCCTGCATTCAGTCAGAATGCTCGACGCTCTGGAATGAAGCGCGCCCTGGTCAAGGGCGCCCTTCGCATCGGCGGCAGGCTTTGATCCCGTAGGTGCGGACCTAGGCACTTTGGAAGGAGCCGCCGATGAGTACCCGCTGAGCCAACACTGGTGTGCGACTACGAACGACCCATCGACGTCTCCGAAACCATGATCCACGCCGCCATGGGCAGTCTCTTGATGCGCAGAATCAGCCAGCCATTGAACCAATTCCCAAATGGACTCTCAGCGAGTTGAGAGCGGGGCTTTATGACGCCTTCGCACGCAGATCACTGGGCGTGACGTCCAAAGGTATTGGGCAGAAATATGGGCGTCCCCCCGTGTGTTGCTTCAACTCCGCCTTTGCCCGAATTATGATTTCTGGATTGCGTATGCAATCTGCCGCCGTAGAAGCCATGACTTTGGCAGCCAATAGCATCCCCTTGTGGGCTGCAGGCAGATTGCCCTGGGTGACGAGCTGCCAAGAGTGGAAGGGCGTGCCAATGGCGAAACAGGCTGTTTGACACTGTGCGGTGGGTACGATCCAGCTGACGTCGCCCACGTCTGTCGAGCCCATCTCGAATTGGTCTGTCCCCAACGGTATCAGGCTATCGTGCAAGATCTTGTTCTTCAATGAAACATCGCGCCCGGCGACGCTTGCCAGCGCGCCTTCATCCGTCAGCGCCATCTTGCGAAGCTCCTGGGCGAACTCATAGTCAGCTCTGTCAAAGGGGGGTGGGCCGACACGGCGCATGTTCTCATACATGACATCATACAGCGCTTTGTTGGGCAAAAGGTTGGAGTAGCCGCCAGTGATTTGCATCTTAACAGATGTCTCGGTCATAAGCGCAGCACCTTCTGCAATCTTTTGCACGCGCGCGAACAACTGTTCAGCATCTTGCCAGTTCGGAGAACGAATAGAATACGATGACTCGGCATACGCCTGCACGACGTTAGGGAACTCACCGCCGGCGTTTGTAATGGCATAGTGAACGCGAGCGTTTGAGGGCATGTGCTCGCGCAAGTAGTTGACGCCAACATTCATTAACTCGACTGCGTCGAGCGCGCTGCGCCCCAAATGTGGATCCGACGCCGCGTGCGCTGCGCGACCGGTAAAGGAGAAACGAGCCCACTTTGCAGCGTTGCAGGATTTTGTCAAAACTTCGTTCACCACTGCTGGGTGCCAGCAGAAGGCAACATCAAGATCGTTAAAAGCGCCGGCTCGAGCCATAAAGGCCTTACCCCCTCCAGCTTCTTCTGCCGGGCAGCCGTAAAAGCGCACTCTACCTTCAATACGTTCGGCTGCGAGCGCATCCTTTAATGCAACTGCTGCAAGCGCTGAGCCAGCGCCGAGAAGATTGTGCCCGCAGCCATGACCTGGTCCACCCGCGGTCGAGCTGGGTTCAGTTGCACTCGAGACTTGAGCAAGGTCGGGAAGCGCATCGTATTCGCCGAGGATGCCAATGATGGGGCTGCCCTTGCCGAACTCGGCGATGAAGGCGGTAGCGATGCCGCCGACATTCCTGGTGATGCGAAAACCTTCGCGCTCCAGCATAGCGATGTGCTCTGCAACCGAGCCATGCTCCTCAAATGCTAATTCTGGCATTGCCCAGATGCGGTCGCTTAAGGCGCAGTAGTCGGCAGCTTTCGCATTCACGCAGCGGACGATTTCATCAAGGCTGAGAGGGTCGTTTTGCATAATTTCTAAGTCCCTTGAGGTTATGGCTAACTGTTCGGAATGGCCGTATCCGGAAGCGTTTACAGTCCTTGGCAATTTCTCGGCTTTTCCGGCGATCCCGCCAATGTGCGCGGGCCACGAGGTAGGCCCGGTAGGCCGTTCTGCGCACCGACTGCATTTTCGAGAGTCGAGATGCCCCCGACCGGGAGGTCAGGTCAACTTCCGATGGTGACTGATAGCTCGTCGCCACGATTCAATACTCGGTCAGCTCAGCCCGCAGTCCAGCAAGTTGCAATCGATTTGCGTCGAGGTTCGAAACTTTCCTCGGTCGTCCCTTCGATCCTCATAACCAGTCGACGAGAGTCGGCCGGTGATCTTACGCAACGACTTAGCCGGGTAGCGCGAAGCGAGGGTCGAGCATGTCACGCAGGCCATCACCGATCAAATTGACAGCCAAGACTACAGCCACGATTACGAGGCTTGGGTACAATATTAGGTACGGCGCGATCAGAGCAAACGACCGGCCTTCGGCGACGATATTGCCCCAACTTGGGTTCTCAGGAGGAACCCCGACACCCACAAAGCTCAGGTAGGCTTCATAAAGAATAGCCAGGCCACAGATATAGGTTGCTTGCACGGCGATTGGGGCCAACGCGTTCGGCAAGATGTACTTGAACAGTAGCCGCAGAGGACTAGCGCCGTAGGACCGAGCCGCCTCTATGAAGACCTGCTCGCGAAGCGTCAGCGTCAAGCTTCTAACCAATCTTGCAACACCGGGCACTTCCGGTATCGCCAAAGCCAGGATTACGGTCAAGACCCCGCCACCGAAGATCGTCGCCAAGGCAATGGCGAGCAGGATCCCCGG
>NZ_RZSL01000601.1:0-3512 GCF_003997355.1 Mesorhizobium sp. M1E.F.Ca.ET.041.01.1.1
CCGCTTCTACGAACGGCTCGGCTTCAAGGCGAGCCACATCGGCTTCAAGCTCGAACTCTAATGCATGCCGCCCAGAAGTGTGCGCGGTTCTGGGACAACGACGTGCATCAAAACAAGGACTTAAAGCGCGTCGCCTGAATCCGTTTCAGCGCGACGCGCTTTAGTCTAGCGGTTGGCGTCGTTGGCTGTCGGCAATCGCGGCCGCAGCCCTACATCTTGTCCGGTCCCGGGTCGCCACCGGCGGCGGTGATTGCGAGCCGGCCCAGATAGTGCGTCCAGCCCTTCTCATGGCTGTCGCAAATCTCTCGGTCGGCAAGGCCGCTGTGGGTGAGCTTGACCCGTGTTCCGCCCGACTCTTCGACGAGATCGATTTCAACAAGGCTCGAACCGGGCGGTGTCCGGCCATTGCCCTCCCAGCCGAAGCTGTAGGCAAGGCGGTGGACGGGTACGACCTCGGTGAATTGGCCGCGTGCCGTGGCTCTTCCTGCCAAATTCAGCAAGTAAAGACCGCCGGGGGTGGGCTCTGCCGTTGCCTCCGTTCCCATCCAGCGCACGATCTTGTCGGGATCTGTCAGGAAGGCGAAGACCGTCGCCGGCGGCGCCGCGATCTGCACCTCGCGACGAACGATCAAGGGTTCAGCCATCGAAATCTCCCGGGTGTGCGCGCGGCAACTTGGCTCGCCCGACAGGCGGCGCCGGACCAGCGCTTTCGATTCGAAGCTAAATCGCCCTTTCGTTCAACAAAAATCTCCTTGGGTCGATTCGCGCTGGTGACAGCGACGGAACGCCGACGCATGATCGTGTCGATGCGGCTTTCTTCAAGTCTCGCCTGGCTGGTCGACAGCGCCGGCGGCGCCGTCCAACCGGATGATTTTCTGGCTACGCTCGGCGCGCGGCTGGTTGACGATGGGCTGCCGCTCGCCGGTGGCGCCCTGACGCTCGCCGCGCCGCATCCGATCATAACGCGCCGCGCCTGGCTGTGGCGGGCCGAGACAGGCGTCGTCATGGAGGCGCTGGGTTTTGGCGCCGGCACGATGCCTGGAGCCAGGGAGGGCGATCTCGGACGCGAATGGCTGGCCGGACTGGGAACCGGTGTTGTGCACGATTACACGGTTGAGCCTGAACGTGAGGATGCGCAATCCGAGAATCCAAAACTGAATTGGGTCGCAACCCGTCCTCTCGCGGAGCACGAATCGAACACACTGGACCAGGTGGCGCGCTTCGCAGCCGCGCCACTTGCCGCTCTCGCCGCCAGGTCGGCGCTGTCGGCCCTGCTCCAGGCCTATCTCGGGCAGCGAAGCGCGGCGCAGGTGTTGGCCGGCCGTTCTCGGCGCGAGGTTGGTGAGACGATCCGCGCCGTCCTGCTCTACAGCGATCTGCGCGACTTTACCGCCCTGTCGGAGAAGACGGAAGCCGAACAGGTCGTGGCGGCGCTCAACGCCAGCTTCGACCGCATCGCCGGCGCCGTTCACGCTTTTGGCGGCGAGGTGCTGAAATTCATCGGCGACGGGGTGCTGGCGATCTTTCCTGTCGGCGAGCGCTCGGCTTCCGAGGCTTGCGAGGCCGCGTTGCGCGCGATCGGAGCGGCGCGGGCGGGAATGGCGCAGCTCAATCAGGTTCGTACCAGACAGGGCATGCCCGAGCTGCAGTTCGGCATGGCGCTGCATCTGGGCGACATGGTGTGGGGCAATGTCGGCACAGCCGACCGGCTGGATTTCACCGCGATCGGCCCGGCCGTGAATCTCGTCAGCAGGCTCGAAGGCCTGTGCCGGCCGCTTGGACGGACTGTGCTGATCTCCGGCGCTGTCGCGGCGGAAATATCAACGCCCCTGGTCCCGCTGGGCGAACACCAATTGCGCGGAATCGCCAGATCGTGCGCCGTCTTCGGCCTACCGGACGGGTGATCCCCCGTCTATACCAGGAGCGCCCCCAATGATCCTGCTTCGCCCGCCTGTTCAAGCCGAACGCTTTGTTCTATGCCGCAATGCAACCATCTTCGCCCGGCATAGGCGAAAACCGGGATCGAAGACCAATGAATGAAGCAACGCCGCCCAATCGCTGCCGCATCGTGCTGATCGCGCCGCCGCTTGCGACGGCCGAACACATCTGCGCGGCGTTCGAGGGCGGCGACGTCGCTTCGCTGATCCTGCCTGACAACGGCATGGACGATGCCGCCTTCCAGGCCTTCGCCGAGAAGATCGTGCCGGTCGCGCAAGGTGCCGGCATCGCCGTCATCATCGCCGGCGACAGCCGCATCGCCGGCCGCGTCCACGCCGACGGCATCCATGTCGAGGCAAACCGCCGGGAACTCGCCGAGACGATCGAGCGCTTGGCGGACAAGATGATGGTCGGGGCCGGCGGCGCCAAGACACGCGACGACGCGCTGCAGCTCGGCGAGGAGCGGCCCGACTATATGTTCTTCGGCCGCTTCGGCTACGACAACAAGCCGGAGCCGCATCCGCGCAACCTCTCGCTCGGCGAGTGGTGGGCGCAGATGATCCAGATTCCCTGCATCGTCATGGCCGGCTCCGAGCTCGCCTCGGTGGAAACGGTAGCGGCCACCGGGGCCGAGTTCGTGGCGCTCTCCAGCGCCGTTTTCGCCGACGGCACTGATCCGCGCGCGGCGGTCGCCGCCGCCAACGCGCTGCTCGACGAAACCGCGCCGCGCTTCGAGGACTGACGTGGGCTGCCCCCGGCTTTTCTTCGCGGCATTGGCCGCTGCCTTGACGATCCAGACGGCCGCGGCGGCGGGCGCGGAGACCGTGCCGCTGCCGCAGCCCAGGCCGGACACGAGCGCCCCCAATACAAGCGCTCCCAATGCAAGCACCCCGAATACTGGCGTCCCGAATACTGGCGTCCCGAACACAAGCGTCCCGAGTCCTGGTGCGGCACATATTGGCAAGCCGATCGAGACACCGCTGCCGCAGCCGGCGACGCTCGCGCCGCCATCCGCCGACACCGTCAATCCCGACCGCTTCGGCGCCAAGCCGGCGGACGCCGCCTACGGCGCCTTCCAGCGCGGGCTCTACAAGACCGCCTACAACCTCGCCATGGTCCGGGCCAAGAACGGCGACCCCGCGGCCCAGACGCTGGTCGCCGAAATCCTGTCGCGCGGATTGGGCGTGCCGCTCAACGCGGCCGAGGCCGCGAAATGGTATGGACTTGCCGCCGAGCAGGGCGTGCCGGAGGCGCAGTTCCAGTATGCGCTGATGCTGCTCGACGGGCGCTATGTGAAGAAGGACGACAAGGAAGCCTATGCGCTGATGCAGGCCGCCGCCGAGGCCGGCAACCGCCTGGCGCAGTTCAATTTCGCGCAATTGCTCGTCCAGCAGGATCCGGGCGTCGCCGGCATTGCCAAGGCCGCCGCGTATTACCAGCGTGCCGCCGACACCGGCCTTGCCGACGCCGAATACGCGATGGCGCAAATCTACGCCAACGGCGCCGGCGGCAAACCGCGCGACGACGCCAAGGCACGCGTGCTTCTGGCGCAGGCGGCCCGGCAGAACTACGAC
>NZ_RZSL01000602.1:0-3506 GCF_003997355.1 Mesorhizobium sp. M1E.F.Ca.ET.041.01.1.1
GATCGTCTTCTTCTCGCCCGCGCCGCCGGTATCGATGCTCGGCTTCGCCCTGTTGGGGATCGGCAGCAGCGCGATCTTCCCGCTGGCGATCTCCGCGGCAGCCCAGCGGACGGACCGGCCCGCGGCGATCAACGTCGCGGCGCTGTCGCAGATCTCTTTCATCGCCTTCCTGCTCGGTCCGCCGCTGCTCGGCTTCGTATCGGACCATTGGGGCATCCGCTCCGCCTATGGGATCGGCATCCCGTTCATCGCGCTCAGCCTGCTGACGGCAGGTTCGCTTGGCCGGCGGCCGACCGTAGAGAGCATCAATGCGATTCCAGGCGAGGCGCCGGCCATGGTCGAGCGGGAGATAGAAATGCGGGCCGGCAAAGCTTAGAGCGGTTCAGTGTTTGGTGAATCGCTGAACCGCTCTAACTATTTGTTTTTACGCAATTCCGGACGGAAGGCTACGGCGAAGTCGCCGAACCCAACCGTTACACACTTTTCCTGGAATTGCTCCAGAGGCCCCCGCCCGATCGGCAGCCCCATGTCCTCGGCCGGGTACAAGCATGTGACCGTGTCATGTCGCATTTGCCGCTGGCATTGACGGGATCTATGGTCCAAGAAGGGATCACAGACCCGTGATTGCCTTCCCCTCATGTCCTCGATCCGCCCGTTGATCCCGCTCCTCATCGCCGCAGGCATCCTGCTCGGCGGCAACGGACTGCAGGGCACGCTGATCGCGCTGCGCGGCGCGCGGGAAGGCTTCTCCGCCTCCGACATCGGCCTGATGGGGACGTTCTACTTTGCCGGCTTCCTGCTCGGATGCCTGGCGGTCACCCGCATCCTGAAGGCGGTCGGTCATGTGCGGACATTCTCGGCGCTTGCTGCGATCGCCTCCGTCGGCACGCTGCTGCTGGTATTGGTCATCGACCCGGTGATGTGGTGCGCGATACGCTTTGCCGGCGGCTTCTGCTTCGCCGGCCTGTTCACCGTTATGGAAGCCTGGCTGAACTCCGGCGTCGGCAACAAGGACCGCGCCCGCGTGCTCGCGATCTACCGCATGGTGGACATCGGCTCGGTCACCGGCGCGCAGTTCCTGATCCCGATCTTCGGCGCAGGCGGCTTCGCCATCTTCGCCGTCATGTCGATGATGATCACCTTCTCGTTGGTGCCGGTCTCGCTCGGCGACCGTTCCAACCCGGCGCCGCCGGAAGAGGTCAAGCTCGATTTGCCACGTGTCTGGCGGATCTCGCCGCTTGGCTCGATCGGCTGCATCGCCGTCGGCGTCACCAACAGCGCCTTCCGTACGCTGTCGCCGGTCTATGCCGAGGAGATCGGCATGTCGGTGGCCGATGTCGTCACCTTCGTCAGCGTCGGCATCTTCGGCGGCGCCCTCATCCAATATCCGCTGGGCTATCTTTCCGACCGCTGGGACCGGCGCTCGGTACTGCTGACGACGACATGCTGCGCCATGCTTGCCGCGCTGGCGCTCGCTTTCGTGGCGCGCGGCGATCCTTTCCTGAACTTCGCCATCGTCTTTATCTTCGGCTGCTTCGCCATGCCGCTCTATTCGCTGTCGGCGGCGCATTCCAACGATCGGGCCGGCAAGGGCGAGTTCGTGCTGGTCAATGCGGCGCTGATGCTGTTCTATTCCTTCGGCGCGATTGGCGGTCCGATCGCCGCATCGGCGGTGATGCAATATTTCGGGCCCAGCGCCCTGTTCGTGTTCAGCGCCTTTGTCTATGCCAGTCTCATTATCGTGATCCTGTACCGGATGCAGGTTCGATCCGGCGTTCCCGCCGGCAGTCGAAGCCGTTTTACCGCGCTCTTGCGCACCTCGACATTCTTCGCGCGGCTCGCCCGGCGGGGCAATGATTCAGACAAGTCGGATTAAAGCGAGATCGTCATCCCGCTTTATCTTCTTGTTTGAGCATGATCTTTTCCGAAAACCACTGCACACATTCGGGATCATGCTCTACCTGCGGCTTGACGAAAGCGCCTGCTGCTGGAATTGAAAGGGACCTGATTTCTTGCCAAAAGCGATTTGATGCACGTCATCACCACCCAGAAAGAACTCGAGAGCGCTGTCGCGGCGTTCGAAAAGTCGGAATTCGTCACCGTCGATACCGAATTCATCCGCGAAACGACCTTCTGGCCGATCCTCTGCCTCATACAGATGGCCGCGCCCGGCGTGACGGCGCTGATCGATCCGCTGTCGCCAGACATCGATCTCAAACCGTTCTTCCGGCTGATGGCCAACGAAGCGGTGGTCAAGGTCTTCCACGCCGCGCGCCAGGACATCGAAATCATCGTCCATCTGGGCAACCTGGTGCCGCATCCGGTGTTCGACACGCAGGTGGCGGCCATGGTCTGCGGCTTCGGCGACAGCGTCTCCTACGATCAGCTGGTGCAGCGCATCACCGGCGCCAGGCTCGACAAATCCTCGCGCTTCACCGACTGGCGGCACCGGCCGCTCTCCGACAAGCAGCTCGAATACGCGCTCGCCGACGTCACCCACCTGATCAAGGTCTATCAGCATCTCAGCGCCGAGCTGAAGCGCGAGGACCGAGCCCATTGGCTGAACGAGGAGATGGACATCCTCACCTCGCGCGAGACCTACGATCCGCATCCGGAGGACGCCTGGAAGCGGCTGAAGATGCGGCTGCGCAAGCCGCAGGAGCTGGCGGTCGTGCAGGCGGTGGCCGCCTGGCGCGAACGCGAGGCGCGCGAGCGCGACGTGCCGCGCGGCCGTGTGCTCAAGGACGATGCGATCTACGAGATCGCGCAGCAGGCGCCGCGCGATGCGGCGGCTCTCGGCAAGCTGCGCACGACGCCGAAAGGCTGGGAGCGTTCGGCGACGGCCACGGCGCTGCTGGGTGCCGTCAACGCCGCTCTCGCCATGCCGAAGGAGACGATGCCGAAACTGCCGAAGAGTTTTCAGCCGCCGGAAGGCTCGAGCGCGGCGGCGGAACTGCTCAAGGTGCTGCTCCGCATCGTCGCCGAGAAGGAGGGCGTCGCCTCCAAGGTGCTCGCCTCCAGTGACGACATCGACCGCATCGCCGCCGAGGGCGACGCCGCCGAAGTGCCGGCGCTGCAAGGTTGGCGACGCGCCGTATTCGGCGACCAGGCGCTGCGGCTGGTGCGCGGCGAGATCGGCATCAAGTTCGACAAGCGCAGGATCGCGGTCTTCGATCTCTAGCGCCTCTCCTTCTCTCCCTGTGGGAGAAGGTGGATCGGCGCGCAGCGCCGAGACGGATGAGGGGTGTTGGAAGGATCGCGACGTCAGGTTGTCTGGCTCCGCGCGTCTGATTTGGAGGGTCCGCCAAGCTGGAACACCCCTCATCCGACCGAGCTTCGCTCGGCCACCTTCTCCCACAAGGGAGAAGGGAAAGTCGCCGTCAGACCACCCCAGCCAGGTGCAGCGCGAACCAGATCCAGGCGACGAGAAGGATGCCCGCGCCGAGGAAGAAGGCGCGGCTGCGGTGCAGCACGTAGTTTCTGGTGAGATGCACCCAGGCGTGGAC
>NZ_RZSL01000603.1:0-3504 GCF_003997355.1 Mesorhizobium sp. M1E.F.Ca.ET.041.01.1.1
AATCTCATGGCAAGAATCAGTGTCGGTTGCAGTAGGAAAAGGGGGCATTCTTATGGGGGAAAAAGCCTCTTTCACGAGGCGGGACGGAAGCCTTGACGACGCCTTGAAGCGGGACAGCGGCGGCGACACCGCCGAGTTTGTCGAAATCGCCGGCGCTATCAAATGGTTCGACGTGGCCAAGGGCTACGGCTTCATTCTTCCGGACGACGGCGTCTCGGGTGATGTTCTCCTCCATGTGACATGTCTTCGAAGGGACGGTTTCCAGACCGCGTTGGAAGGCGCGCGCGTCGTCTGCCTCGTCAAGCAGGGCGAGCGCGGCCTGCAGGCTTTCCGCGTTCTTTCCATGGATGCCTCCACGGCGGTTCATCCGGCGGAGCAGGAGCAGCGCACGCATGTCACCGTGACGGCCGAAAGCGGGCTCGAGCGGGCGCTCGTGAAGTGGTTCAACCGCACCAAGGGCTTCGGCTTCCTGACCCGGGGCGACGGCACAGAGGATATCTTTGTCCACATGGAGACGCTGCGCCGCTACGGCATCACCGAACTGAGGCCGGGGCAGGTCGTGCTGGTTCGCTTCGGGCGCGGCGACAAAGGCCTTATGGCCGCCGAAATCCATCCCGATATGGGCACCTTGCCGGTCTCGCATTAGAGCAATTCCAGGAAAAGTGCGTAGCGGTTTTCCGCCCGGAATTGCGCCAAAACAAAGAGATAAAGCGGCTCGCCGTTTCTATGAAACGGTGAAACGCTCGAGGGCTTTCCCGGCACGATCAGAATGGGCCCGCCTCGTGACAAGGCAAGGCTTTGCACGTGCAAGGCCAATCTTGTCCGAAAACCGGTTCCACTCGCCTGGATCATGGTCTAAAGCGCGTCGCGACGAAACGAAATCAGGCGACGCGCTTTGAGTTTTGTTTTGATGCATGTCGTTTGCCCAAAACCGCTGCGCATTTTTGGGCGACTTTGCATTAGGACGAGGTCTGGACGAGGTATCACATGTCTTACCGCAACTGGCTGACTGCAGGCGCGCTTTGCGGCGCCATCGTTTTGGCTGCCTATTTCGGCGCCTTGAAATCGAGCTCGGCGGACGGCCAGGCCATGATGCTGCCGGTCGATCCGACGCCGCTGGTCGCGGTGACCGGCTCCGGCGAGCATTCCTTCTCCGTCGAGATCGCCGATACGTCCGACGAGCGCGAGGCCGGGCTGATGTTCCGCAAGGATATGGCCGCCGACCACGGCATGCTGTTCGTATTCGAGAAATCCGGCGAGGTGAATTTCTGGATGAAGAACACGCCGATGCCGCTCGACCTGGTCTTTGTCGGCGAGGACGGCAAGATCAAGGCCATCAAGCGCGGCGAACCGGAATCGGAGGCGATCATCTCTCCGGGACATCCGGTGAGATTCGTGCTCGAGCTCAAGGCGGGAACGGCCGCCAAGGACGGTCTCGAGGACGGCGATCTCTTGCGCCACCCGGTGATCGCCAAGGCGTCGGGCGCCGGTTCCAACTGACTGCGGCTGCGTCAATGCAATATTTTTCCCATGACGGCTTCGAACTCGCCTATCTCGACCGCCAGCCGGCGTCCGGGGAGGGCGATCCGGTGCTGATGATCCATGGCTTTGCCTCGAGCCATTACGTCAACTGGGTCTCGCCCGGCTGGTTCAAGACGCTGAACGACGCCGGCTACCGCGCCATCGCCTTCGACAATCGCGGCCACGGCTCCTCGTCGAAGAGTTATGACGAGGCCGACTACACGCCGGCCAAGATGGCGTCGGACGCTGCCGCGCTGCTCGATCACCTCGGAATCGAACGCGCCCATGTCATGGGCTACTCGATGGGCGCGCGGGTATCCGCATTCATGACGTTGTCCAATCCGGACAAGGTGGCGACGCTGGTGTTGGGCGGTCTCGGCATCGGTCTGGTCGACGGCGTCGGCGATTGGGATCCGATCGCCGATGCGCTTCTGGCCGAGGACCCCGCCACGATCAGCCATGCGCGCGGCCGCTCGTTTCGCGCTTTCGCCGACCAGACCCGCAGCGACCGCCGGGCGCTTGCCGTCTGCATCGTCGGCTCGCGCGCATCCATGAGCGAGGACGATGTCGCGCGCATTGCACAGCCGACCTTGATCGCCGTCGGTACGAAGGACGACATCGCCGGCTCGCCCAACGAACTCGCCGCCCTGATGCCGAATGCAAAGGCCTTTCACATCGAGGGCCGCGACCACATGCTTGCCGTCGGCGATAAGAGCTTCAAGCAGCGGGTGCTCGAGTTCTACGCCGAAAATCCGCTCTGAACGCGCCACGGCACGGCTCGAAACGACCATGGTCGATCTTCTCGTCACCTATATGGAGATGACCGAGCCGCCGTCCGGCGAGCCGCTTGCGGCACCCATGCTCGGTGCCGTCGTCACGCGCGAGCTACCCGACCTGCCGAGCTATGTCAGCCTCTATCGCGCCGTCGGCGGCCCGGTGCAGTGGGACCAGCGCTTGCGTATGCCCGAGGCCGAGCTCGAAACGCTGCTCGCCATCACCTCGACGCATGTCCATGTGCTGCGCGTCGACGGCGAAGCCGCCGGCTTCTGCGAGTTCAACGATGTCGGCCAGCAGGCCATCGAACTCGTTCATTTCGGGCTGGTTCCCGCATTCCAGAGGCGGCGGCTGGGGCCGTTCCTCCTCGACCGGGCGTTGCGCGCGGCATGGTCGCATCGGCCGGAACGGCTTTGGCTTCATACCGATACCCATGATCATCCGGCGGCGCAGTCGGTTTACCGACGCGCGGGGTTCAGCGCCTATGAGCAGCGGACGGAGACCTTTCCGGATTAGCCCCGTGCTTTCCTGTCGGCGAGGGACCTCGCCATGACGCACAGCAGCTCGAACATCATCGTGGCGCCGGCAAGCGCGGTCATGCCGCCAAGGTCGAAGGGAGGCGCGACCTCGACGACATCGGCGCCGGCGAAATGCAATCCGTCGAGCAGCCGAACCATCTCCTGCGCCTCGCGTGTGGTGAAGCCGCCGAGCTCCGGCGTGCCGGTGCCGGGGGCCATCGACGGATCGATGCAATCGATGTCGAAGGTCACATAGGTCGGCTTGTCGCCGACGAGGTCGCTCGCCTCCTGCATGACGGCCGCCGCGCCGCGCCTGACGAATTCTTCCATATAGATGATGCGCACGCCCTGGGCCTTTGCCCAGTCGTGTTCGCCTGGTTCGTAGATGGAACCGCGAATCCCGATCTGGACCACCCGCTTCGGGTCGAGCAGCCCTTCCTCGATCGCGCGACGGAAAGGCGTTCCATGCGTGTAGGGATTGTCGCCGAAATAGCGGTCGTTGGTGTCGGAATGCGCGTCGAAATGGATCATCCCGACCGGCTCCTTGGGGGCCACGGCGCGCAGCACCGGCAGCGTCGTCAGATGATCGCCGCCGGCGGCCAGCGGCAGCGCGCCCTGGGCGACGATCGCGGCGATGCCGTCCTCGATGCGCTTCAACCCGTCCAGCAGGTTGATGGGATTGACCGAGAGG
>NZ_RZSL01000604.1:0-3493 GCF_003997355.1 Mesorhizobium sp. M1E.F.Ca.ET.041.01.1.1
GCCGTGGTCGCGGCTTGCGCCTTTGTTCGATTTCACCATCTTCGTCGACGTGCCGCGGGGCGAGCTCGAGCGCCGCCTGATGGAGCGCTGGCGCGGTCATGGCAAGTCCGACGAGGACGCGCGCGCCTGGATCGCCTCCAACGACATGCCGAATATCGAGCGCGTGCTGGCGCATCGCCGGCAGGCCGATCTGGTGATTGGTTAACCTGCTCAATTTTCACTATTTTTGGACGGGAACCTTAAGACTTGCAGGTCGTTATGGCCGATATCCCGATTGTCCGGCGCTGAAGCAATTCCAGGAAAAGTGCGCAGCGGTTTTCCGTCCGGAATTGCGCAAAAAAACGGAGCCGTCTGATGGCAACCAAGACCAGAAAACCCGCGCCCGCGAGAAGCAGGGCCAATCAATCCAAAGCGACGCAATCGAGGGCCGGCGCCGCACCGGCGACCGCCGAGCGCTCCAAGGACGCCAAGCCGGCATTCGGCAAGGCTGCGCCCAAAAAAGTGGTGCACGGTGCAGCGCACAAGGCCGCCGCGAAACCGCATAAGCCGGTGGCGAAGTCGAGCCCGATCCGCACCGTCGCAAGCGTTGCGACCGGCGCGGTGGTGGCCACCGCCCGGCTTGCCGCATCGGTGCTCGGCCGAGGCGGCGCAAAGGCCAAAACGAAGTAGGGGGCCTGCGCCTCAACCCCTTGCCGGAATGGTCAAGCCCCTCTGCACGGCCGGCCGTGCAAGGCCTCGCTCCAGCCATGCCGCGACGGTCGGAAAATCGTCGAAGCCGACGAGGTCGCGCGCTTCGTAGAAGCCGATCAGGTTGCGCACCCAGCCAAGCATCGAGACATCGGCGATGGTGTATTCGTCATCCATGATCCATTGCCGGCCCTTGAGCCGCGTTTCCAAAACGCCGATCAGCCGCCGCGACTCGTCGCGATAGCGTTCCAGCGGCCGCTTGTCGGCGATCTCGCGCCCAGCGAACTTGTTGAAGAAGCCGACCTGCCCGAAGATCGGGCCGATCGCGGCCATCTGGAAGAACACCCACTGGATCGTCTCGTAGCGGCGGATGGGATCGGCCGGGATGAGCTTGCCGGTCTTGTCGCTGAGATAGAGCAGGATGGCGCCGGATTCGAACAACCCGATCGGCTTTCCGTCGGGCCCGTTCGGGTCGATGATCGCCGGTATCTTGCCGTTCGGGTTGAGCGACAGGAATTCCGGCGTCCAGCTCTCGTTCTTGCCGATGTCGATATAGTGCGGCTCGTAGGGCAGGCCGATCTCCTCCAGCGCGATCGAGATCTTCACCCCGTTGGGCGTCGTGGAGGAATAGAGCTGCAGGAGGTCTGGTTTTTTGGCCGGCCAGCGCTTGGTTATCGGAAAGGCGGACAGGTCGGTCATCGGGAGGCTCCGGGTGCGGATTGGCGCCGAATGGCGGGCGTGGCGGGTGGCAAGAATTAGGACCCTGACCCCTCGGGATCAATATGCCGGTGAGCGGCTTGCCGTGCACGGACAGTCAACCAGGCAATTCCCCCGGGATGGAAACGCGTTCGGGCGGATGGCTGACGGTTGTATCAGATCGCCTTGAAGCCCAGCACCGCATTGGTGCCGCCGAAGGCAAAACTGTTGCTGAGGGCTACGCGCACCTTGCGTTCGCGCGCCACATTCGGCGTCACGTCGAGATCGCATTCGGGATCCGGCTCACGGAAATTCGCCGTCGGCGGCACGATGCCATTGCGGATCGCCATGACACAGGCGATCAGCTCCAGCCCGCCCGACGCGCCGAGGCAATGCGCGTGCATCGACTTGGTCGAGGACACCGAGAGCGCACGCGCATGCTCCCCGAAGACGCGCTTGATCGCCGCCGTCTCGATCTGGTCGTTGGCCTTGGTGCCGGTGCCATGCGCGTTGAGATAGTCGACATCCTCGGGGTTGAGCCCGGCATCCACCAGGCAGAAGCGCATCGCCGCTTCCGGCCCCTCGATCGTCGGCGCGACGATGTCGGAGGCGTCGGCCGAGAGGCCCACGCCGGCGACCTCGGCAAGGATAGTGGCGCCGCGCGCCACGGCGTGATCGTAGCTCTCCAGCACCGCCATGCCGGCGCCTTCGCCGAGCGACAGGCCCTGGCGGTCGGCCGAGAACGGCCGGCAGGTATCGGGCGAAAGCACCCTCAGCGCTTCCCAGCCCTTGAGCACGCCCCATACCAGCGGCGCTTCGGTGCCGCCGGCGACCATGACGTCGGCGCGGCCGAGCCGGATCTGATCGACCGCCGAGGCAATGGCGTGATTGGCCGAGGAGCAGGCGGAGGTGACCCCGAACACCGGCCCGCGCAGGCCGAGATTCATGCTCACCTGGCCGGCGGCCGCACCCGGCATCACCTTCGGCACGGTGAAGATGGCGGCGCGGTTGCGTCCCTCGATCAGGATCGCGCGGTAGTTTTCCTCGATCGTTTCGAAGCCGGCGACGCCGATGCCGACGACGGCGCCCATCCTGTAGGTATTGTCGGCATGGGCGACCAGCCCGGACTGCCGCATCGCTTCCCGCGCGGCAATCACCGCCAGGAGGCTGAAACGGTCCATCGACACCACCTGCTTGCGGTCGATGCCGTGATCGGGCAACTCCTTGATCTCGCAGCCGACCTTGACCTTCAGGTCATGTAGCGACGGATTGTCGATCGGGCCGATTGCCGAGCGGCCGGCGCGCATTGCGTCCCAGATCGCCGGCACATCGTTGCCGAGCCCGCATATCCCGCCAATGCCGGTGATGACGACGCGCTTCAGCATGCAATCAGGCTTTTTTCGCGATCAATTCGCGAACCGCCTCGACCATGTCGCCGACGTTCTTGAGGTTGCTCCAGGCATCGACCGTGTTCATCTCTATCTCGATGCCGTACTTCTCCTCGAGATCGAAGATGATCTCGGTCAACTCCAGCGAATGGATGCCAAGCGTGTTGAGATCGGTGCTGGTGGTGATTTCCTCGCCGCCAGTCTCGGCATGAGCCTTGATCTTTTCGATGATTTCGGTCGTCAGCTGGTCAGCCATTCGGTTCCTTCCCCTGTCGTTTCCCGACGCCAACTGATCAGCGCCCCTTCGTCCCCGGATTCACAAACGTCGGCGCCCCCTACCTCGCCAGGCATCGCGTAACCGATCCAAGGTGGCTCCCTCTATAGAAACCGAAACGATGTCAAGCAACAAGCTATATATCGACAAAGCCACCGGAGTGCTTAACGTTGGCGCCGTGAACATGATCGACCCTACCTTGGCTTCCCAGCCTGCCGCCCAACGTGTTGCAGGGCGAGGCAGGCTTTTCTGCGGCAGAGCAGGTGGCCGGACCCGGCTCCGGCGTCTTTATCAGGACGGATCGGCCAAGATTCGCATGCCGGCGGTGCACGGCGATCCGCTCGAGGCCGTGCTGATCAACACGGCCGGCGGCTTGACCGGCGGCGACCGGCTTGGCTGGGAGATCGAGGTCGGTGAGGGCGCCTCGGCCTCCATCACCACCCAGGCC
>NZ_RZSL01000605.1:0-3493 GCF_003997355.1 Mesorhizobium sp. M1E.F.Ca.ET.041.01.1.1
GATGAGGGGTGTTGGACGGAGTGTGGCTTTGAAGACCTAAGCGCTTAAAATTGCTAGGCCTTTTTAGGTCGCCTTCTTCCGGCACCCCTCATCCGTCTCGGCGCTCGCGCCGATCCACCTTCTCCCACAAGGGGAGAAGGAGAAAAATTTCCACCCCTTGTCGGAACCATCGCCCTTCGTTCGTCCTTGGAGCATATCGACCGCTCCAACCGGAGGACAAACGTGGAAACGCAATCGACCTGGCAGACCGCCGCCATTCTCATCGCCCGCCTGATCTTCGCCGCCATGTTCGCGATGGGGGTGGCCTTCAAATTCATGGATATGGGGGCGACCGCCGGCTATATCGCCGCGGCCGGCTTCCCGTTCCCGCTGTTTCTGGCCTGGTGCGCCGCGATCCTCGAAACGCTGCTGGTGATCGCTTTTCTCACCGGCGCCTTCATGACGCCGCTGGCGCTGATCGGCGCGGTCTATGTCGTCTTCCTCGGCTTTGCCTTCCACGGCCCGTCGCACTGGGCCGGTAACCAGGCCGAGTTCGGCGCCTTCATGTCGCATTTCCCGTTCGCCGCCGGCCTGCTCTTCGCCGCAGCGCACGGCGCGGGCAGCGTGCTCGCGGTGCGCCAGGGCTGGCCGAGCAGGGCGTGAACTTCCCTTCTCCCCGTTTACGGGGAGAAGGTGCCGAAGGCGGATGAGGGGCAGCGCCGACTTGCCTCGAAACCGCTTCCCTTGACCTCACATCTGGTCGTTGTACGGCTCCTTCATCTGGCCGACCATGCGCGCCAGCTTCGAGAAGGACGGCATGTCCGCCTCGGGCTGGCACTGGTTGGCGAGTTCGAGCAGCCGGATCGGGAAGTTGACGGCGTCGCGGCTCGACGCCGACATGCCTTCGGACCGGTCTTCCCCGGTCTCCACCGCCTCGGCCTTGCGCAGCGCGATGTCGATCTCCTCGACCGTCAGCACCCCCTTGCGCACGAGAGTATGGTTGATTGCGGCGACGGCCATCAGCAGGCCCTCGAGTTGCAGATTGGCGACGTTCATGGCGCTTCCTCCCATTGACCTCGCCTCAAAAACGCGCGAGCGGCGTTTCCGATCCGGCGCGATGCTTGGTGCCGCTGCGTGTTCGGTCCCGATTAGCTAGGCGGGCCGTTTCGGCATGACAGCGAGGACCGGGCGGTCCCGCTATTCCCTGCCTTGCAGGATGCGCACGAAGCGGCTGTTGTCGGCCGTCTGGGAATGGATGCCCTGAATGTCGCGATAGCTAAGCCGGCCGCTCGCCCACGCATTGAAGAACCGATTGCAGAAGGCGTCCGGAACACGGGCGATACCGACCTTCATCAGCTTCGCCACGGTCTGCCTGTCCTCCAAACGGCGCGATCCGATTTGCTTGGTGCAGTCGGCGATGATTCCTCGCTTGAACGCAGGGCTGCCCTGCATCGCCGCTTGCGCGCTGTTCCATTGGCCTTCTTTGGCGCTGGTGCAGCCGGCCAGAAGTGAGGCGCCGATAAGCACCGCTCCAAAACGCATTTCGAAACGCATCTGTCCTCCTGAAATCAAATCGCGCCCGAACCGAGCAAAATTCCATGACGCGAACAAGGCGGTTCAGATGAGTTCCAAGTAAATAACCTGGTCCACTGCGACGATTTCTCATTGAAAGCAGCCGCGGGCCGGCCGCCGGCGAGGTCTAAGCCTCCATCAGGCGTTCGCCATATTCGGTCCAGAGCTGCTTGGCCTCACGGCTGCCAAGCGGCGGCGTCGAGCGGTCGCCGTAGGAGATGGCGACGGCGCTCAGATCATACTGGCCGTCGGCCTCGGCGATGAAGCGGATGGCTTCGCCGAGCGGCCTCGAGTGGAAGATCGGATCGGCCTGGCCCCGGCCCAGGCTGCGAACGCCCGAAATGCTTGCTGGCACATGCCGCATCCGAAAGACGGATGCCATGGCAGGTTTGTCCATGCCCGCTCTCCGCGATTCCAATGCGGGATGATTCCATAAGGTCCGGCTGATGACCAGTCATTACAAGCCAGACGGGGCAGGACTGCCCGAGGAAGTAAGCCCGGGCTCGCGGCGCTGCCTTCCTGTCTACGAGCAGCGACGAGACGGCAAGACCGTTTCGCGCTTGGCCTTTCCTGCCAAGGTTGATGAGGCAGCGACGAGGCGGCAAGGCCGCCTCGCGCTTTAGCGATGCCAGCGGTGGAACCAGTCGGGCTCCGGCTGCGAATTTCTGGCGATGGCGAGCCCGATCAGCACGCCGAACAGTCCGCCGATCGCGACCGCGGTGGAAATCGTGCCGGGATTCTGCTGCACCGTTTCGGAAACGCTATGCGCCTGGCTGCGCAATTGCCTGGCCGTGCGCGAGGCGCGGCCGGTGGCGCTGCTGTAGAGGTTCGAGGCGCGGTCGGCTGCGCTTTGATACCACCCGTGAGCCGTCTCCTCGGCCTGGTCGGAGAGCATCCGGTTGAGCCGGCTCACCTCGCGCTTCAGCTCCGCGATCTGCTTCTTCATCGCCGCCTCGGAAGCACCCGAGGACCGCGCGCTGCGCGACGCGCCTCTGTTGCGCGGGGTGCTCACCGTGCCCTTGCCGTTGCCGCTTGTCTGAGTGCTTGTGTCGTTGTCCGCCATTGTTTTCTCCCTTTTTTCATCCAACGGCCGGGGCGTCTCCTGGTTCCCAGCGAGCTGACCGCGACCGCCAAAGGCAAGGGCCGCGGAGCGAACTCCACGGCCCTCAGTGCAACGAAATTCAAAGGCTACTTGCCGCAGTGGTTGTCGTTGACGGTGGGCGCGGTGGTTCCGGACGACAGGTTGCTGGCATCCGGCTGAGCGCCCTGCGGACCAGGCGCGCAGTTGCGGTCGGCGTTCGAATTCATGCCGTCGTCATAGGCCGGGCCGCCATAAATGCTGCCGGTCGTGCCCGTGTCGATGTTGTTGTCGGGATTGGGAATAACCGTCTGGCCGCTGCCGATGCCGGTCGTATCGTTTGCGTTGCCCGAGCCCATATGGCCGGCACTCTGCGCCATCGCCGCCGTGGCAAGACCGATCGTGAGCGCCGAGGCCGCAAGGATGGTTCTAAACATGATTTCTCCTTTCTTGGCGAAGGTCGTCGCGTCGCGACTAGGGGCGCAACCATTCGGACCGCCCATGGTTCCAAACAAAAATGCCCGCCTGCGGCGACCTGTCCCGGTCAGGCCGTTTTTCGACGGCCGGGCGTTTGCGGTGGTGCGGCGCCATGGAGAGGCTCTCAAAGAAAATAGGAATATTTACCTAAAAGCCGTTGCCCGGTGAGGGCAGCAATGCTATGATTTTATCCATGGTGCTGATTTGCGCCAACGACCCGCCGCCCGGCGGGTCTTGTTTTGCAAGCGCACACAAAATTCCTGGAGCGCTGGCGGGACAGTACCCCCCTCTGGCCTGCCCGTCCTCCGCAGCAGCTGCGGAGGGTGGACCGGCCATCTCCCCCGCAAGGAGGGAGATCAGCAGCTCCCGCGCCGGCCCTTCTTACTG
>NZ_RZSL01000606.1:0-3493 GCF_003997355.1 Mesorhizobium sp. M1E.F.Ca.ET.041.01.1.1
GACAAGGAGAACGGCGACGGTGGCGCCAAGCCCGCTCCGCAAAAGACCTGAAATGCCCTGAGCAATTCCAGGAAAAGTGCGTAGCGGTTTTCCGCCCGGAATTGCGACAAGACAAAGAGAGCAATTCCAGGAAAAGTGCGTAGCGGTTTTCCGCCCGGAATTGCGACAAGACAAAGAGAGCAATTCCAGGAAAAGTGCGTAGCGGTTTTCCGTCCGGAATTGCGCAAAAATAAAATCAGAGCGGTTCCGTGTTTCCGTGAAAGAGACTGAACCGCTCTGGGAAAAATCTGCGCACGGCCTTTGCCGCTTGAAAATGCGCCGCGCCGCCGCATAATCGTTCCGATCCCGCAAAAAGCATTATAATCAGCGATGGGATCCGGGGAGGAATATTTGCCGTCGGGCTACACCTTCGTCATTGCCGACGATCATCCGCTGTTTCGCGGCGCGCTGAAGGAGGCGCTTGCCGGCCTTGGCGACGTCGCCGCCATCCATGAGGCCGGCGATTTCGAAAGCGCCAAGGCGCTCGTCCTTGCCAATGAAGACATCGACATGGTGCTGCTCGACCTGTCGATGCCGGGCGCCAGCGGCTTGTCGGGTCTCATCTCGCTGCGCGGCATCCATCAGTCGGTGCCGCTGGTGGTGGTGTCGGCGCACGACGATCCCGTCACAATCCGCCGCGCGCTCGATCTGGGCGCTTCCGGCTTCATCTCCAAATCGGCCAGCATGGAAGAGATACGCAACGCGGTGCAGGCTGTGCTTGCCGGCGACATCGCCGCGCCCGCCGGGGTCGAACTCGGCGTCGAGCGCGATCCGGAAATCTCCGACCTGATCAAGCGGCTTCAGGCGCTGACGCCGCAGCAGACGCGTGTGCTCGGCATGCTGGCGGAGGGCCTGCTCAACAAGCAGATCGCCTATGAGCTCGGCGTCTCCGAAGCCACCATCAAGGCGCATGTCTCCGCCATCCTGCAGAAGCTCGGCGTCGACAGCCGCACCCAGGCGGTCATCCAACTCTCCAAGATCGGCGGCGACCCGCTGCAGCCGGTGGGCTGAGGCCGGACTTCGGCATCAGGATTGCTCCTCCGTTGCCGGGCTTGTTGACCAGGTCGCGGATCTCTCGGGTCCGCCGGATTCCGCATCGAAACCTGCACCCGAGAAGTTGCGCGCTCTTCCGATCGCGACGCCGAGGCCGAGCGACGCGATCGCCACCAGCGGGATGCCGGCGATCCAGGGCAGCCGCGGCGCGAGCGCATAGAGCGCGGTGCCGATCGAAGGTCCGAGCGAGTCCTTGAGGTCGACCGCCACCGACGAAGCCGCCATGTAGGAGGCGCGCCGTGCTGCGGGTGCGAGTGCGTTGACGGCGGTCGGCACGAGCGGCCCGACCAGCATCTGCGCCACCGAGCAGAGGCTCACCGCGGCAATCAGCGACAGCATCGCCGGCGACGCCGCGAGCAGGACAAAGGCGGCAATGGTCGAGAGGCCCGCGCCCACGGTCAGCCAGAGCGCGGATCGCGCCTCGGCAAAGCCGCTCACCAGCATCTGCAGGCCGACCGTCAGTGCCGCCGCACAGGCAAACAGCGTGCCGACGCCGGACGGGCTGAGCGTGTCGGCATCCTGCGCATAGAGCGGGATCACGGCCTCGATCCAGTTGCCGGAAATCTCGAACAGCACGACCCAGAGGAGCAGCTTCGCCAGGCGGCCGTCGCGGAAGGCCGGCAGCAGCGCCGACAGGCCCTCGTCTTCTTCCTCGTCGTCCTGATCGCCGGCTGCGTGAGCTCCGCTGCCGATCGTCTCCGCGAGCGCTATCAGCATCACGGTGCCGCCCAGGATGAGCATGCCGCCACCGGCGAGGAACACGGTGCTGAGCGATATGAGCGCGAGCAGGGCGCCGCAGGCCGGTCCGAGGATCTGCCCGGCGCTCGAGCTCACACGCGCCATGCTGAACCAGCGCGGGTGCGCGGAAGGCTCGGTCACATCGGCGATCGCGGTGAGAATCGTCGGATGGAGCACCGACTCGCATATGCCGGTCAGGATGAGCACAACGGCAGTGGCGACAACACCATGGACGAAAAATAGGGCGATGAAGCCGCATCCGACGCCGAGCGATGAGAGAATCAGCACCGGACGGCGGCCGACCCGATCGGCAATCCCGCCGATGAGCGGCGCCGCAATCAGCTCTCCGCCCGCATAGCAACCGAACAGCAGGCCGATCGCGCCGACTGGAATGCCGGCCTCTCTGCTGGCCCAGAGCGGAAAGAACGGCACCAGCGCGCCGTCGGCGAAACCGGCGCAGAAGAAGAGGAACAGGCCGAGCAGCGCCGGGCGCGGCAGCCCGCGCCAGGAGGACGAAAATGTGGTCATGATGTCACCTACGCGTCAAAGGCCCGAAGGCCGGGATGGCGCGTTGGCTGACGTGAACGCCTACGGCCGCTCAACGAGCAGCGTGAGTAGTTGGTCTGCTTGTGCCGGGTTTTGGTCAGCCGAGCCGCATCGACAGTTCCACATCGTCGCCGAACGGCGTCGACATGTAACCTCCTGTCGGCGAGCGCACCCGCTCCAGATAGCCCGGAGAGAAGTCGGCATTGTCGGCGATGACCAGCGCGCCGGGCCTCAGTCGGCTCTCGACCAGGCTAAGGATCTCCGGATAGAGCGCCT
Organism: Mesorhizobium sp. M1E.F.Ca.ET.041.01.1.1; assembly: GCF_003997355.1. NCBI lineage: Bacteria > Pseudomonadati > Pseudomonadota > Alphaproteobacteria > Hyphomicrobiales > Phyllobacteriaceae > Mesorhizobium > Mesorhizobium sp. M1E.F.Ca.ET.041.01.1.1. Next base: position 2,653 of record NZ_RZSL01000606.1, read on the forward strand.
TGGCGCCGTCAAGCAGCAGGAGGTCTATCCGGTCCGGCAGGTCCCTGGCCAGCGTCTCCAGCGCGTCGCCTTCGCGGATCTCGACAAGATCGAGAAGGCCGCCGTCGGCGAGATTGGCCTTGGCGCGTACCACCTTGGAGGGCTCGAACTCCGTCGTGATAAGGCGGCCGCCGCCATTGTCCCTGAGCGCCGCGGCAAGGTAGAGCGTCGAGATGCCGAACGAGGTGCCGAACTCGACGATGATGCGCGCGCCGGTGCTGCGCGCCAGCATGTAAAGCAGCGTGCCGGTCTCCGGCGAAACCGCGAGCCAGAGGTCCTTCAGGCTGCCGTAGAAATTGAGATATTCGGTCTTGCTGCCGAGGAGGCGCGCCCGTTCCTCCCGCGAGTACTGGACTATCGCGGGGCTGGTCGCCGCGGCGGCTTCATTGAACAGGCGGGCGAGCAGCGGCGCGAGCGGGGTTCCGGTAAGGGTCGTCATGGCTGTCTCCAGTCGGGAACAAATGCTTTCTTGTGTCGTCCGAAAAATACGAATAATCCTTCAGGTTTCCAATTCGCATTCCCGAGCGCTGCCATGGTCCAACGCCCAAGCCCTTCAATTTCCACCCGAAAACAGCCCAAACAGGCCCGCGCGACGGAGCTCGTCGCGGCGATTCTGCAGGCAGCTGCTCAGGTTTTGGCGAGCGAAGGCGCGCAGCGTTTCACCACCACGCGCGTGGCCGAGAAGGCCGGCGTCAGCGTCGGCTCGCTCTATCAATATTTCCCCAACAAGGCGGCGCTTCTCTTCCGGCTGCAGAGCGACGAATGGCGGCAGACGACCGATCTTTTGTGCGGCATCCTCGAG
>NZ_RZSL01000607.1:0-3486 GCF_003997355.1 Mesorhizobium sp. M1E.F.Ca.ET.041.01.1.1
CCCGCGGCCCCATGACCCGATGGCGGTGCTCCAGGCGGCAAAGCGATCTGTCGTGGCGGGAGCAAGTTCCGGTCCGTCCTCGGCGAAGGCCATCACGGGCAACGAAGCGGTGGCGCCGGTTCCGGAGAAGGCTGCGCGCAGCCGCTCGTTGATCACGTCGAGAACGAGGCGCGTGTCGTCGACCAGCGCTGTTTTCGCCGAAGCATGTATCTCGCCGCTCAACTGGTCGAAGGCGGCGCGGGTCGCCTCGGCATCACCTTGCAGGGCAATGGCGTTCCAGAGCGGATTGCCAGGCCCGGCGCCGTCGATGGCGCCCGCGACCGCCCGCTGGTTGGGCGTGATACCGACCTCAGCGAAGCCGATGTCGTTGCGCACGAGTTCCAGCGTCACGTCGTTCCCATCGCCTCCCGCATAGTCGAGCTTCTCGTCCAGGAACAGGAGGTTCCTGTTGACGGCGCCGAACACGCCGGCCACCGCATCCGTATTGTCGTTGTCGATGATGACGAAGGGTCCGTTGGAGATATTCCAGCTGGACGCCGCATTTGGCGACATAAGCAGGTCGAGGGTGGCGCCGGCGATGTCGACTGTGCCGGAGACCTTGACCTGGTCGGCCGCCTCGGGTGTCGCCTCGATCTGCAGAGCGCCATGGTTGGCGTAGTTTCCGGCAACGGTCTGCGTGCCGATCGAATTTCCGGGCGCATGCACGCCGCCGGTATCGATCGTCGTCGCCCCGACTGTCCCCGTGCCGCCCAGCCTGGCGCCCGTCCTTACAGTCACATTGCCGGTCAGGTTGCCGTTGACGGCTAGCGACCCACCGACCACTTCCATTCCGTCGACAAAGGTGGCGTCACCGCCGAGGACCCACTTTCCGCCGGCGGCATCAACCTGCGCTGACGCAAAATTCAGGAAGTTTCCCTGGAAGCTGCCGCTGCCCGAACCTGTCAGCAGCAGCGTATTGGTTCCGGCCTCGGCATCGATATTGCCTTCGACGGACGCGCCGGTTTCCAGCTTGAGGCTCGAGTTCCCCGAACCGAGCTTCACATCGCCGCTGATGATGCTTCCCTGAAGGAGGGACAGGTCGAACGATCCCGTCCCGCCCTGGATCGCCGCCGCCGCTCCGGTGATGGACGCATTCGCCACGCTCATCTGCGTCTTGCCGCTGCCGCCGAAGCGGACGCCGATACCGTTCGCGCTCGAAAGTCCGCCGGTGACGGAGCCGCCGCTGATGGAAACGGTCGTGTCTCCCGATGTCACGACGGACAGGCCGTGCGTGCCGCCATTGAGCGCGCCTGCCGTCTGCTTGAAGGATGCCGCACCGGTGGTCTGCAGCGCGACGGCATGCACGTTCGTCGCCGTGATCGTGCCTGAATTGGTGACGTCGGCGGTTCCCTGCGAAACGAACAGGCCGACATCGCGTCCCTCGATGGTCCCCGAATTGTCTGCCACGGCGTTGCCGTTTTGCAGCAGCACCGCATAGATGGGGGTGGAGAACGAATTGTCACCCTTGGCGGTGTAGGTGCCGCTGTTGGTGAAGGTGATGTTCCCGTGGCTCCAGAATCCCTGGCCGATGTTCGTAAACGCGACGGTTCCGGAATTGTCGAGCGATCCGCCAGCGTTCATGATGACGCCATAGCCGCCGCCGTTGCTTGAAACATTGGCTTTGTTGATGAAGCTTCCGGGCGTGGCCGAGGTTGCAAAGACGACGCCCCCCAGCATGGAGTTCCGGTTTTCGACTGTGCCCCCGGCAAGAACGTGCACGGCAATCCGACTGCCCGCGATCAGCCCGTCGTTCTGGACGTTTGCAGCGCCGCCTTCGATCACGACGCCCTTGCGTGAGCCTTCGACCTTGCCGGTCGAACTCACATTGACGGTTCCGCCCGCGCGCAGCCAGATGCCGTAAACCTCATTGTCCGCGTCAAGGACCTTGACGGAGCCGTCCACATTGACCGTCCACGCGCCCAGCCCGGGAGACATGTAGGGTTGAATGGCGTGATTGCCTCCCGACTGCGTCGTGACGGAACCTGTCTGCGTCACGTTGATGGTTCCCGTCGGATCTACGACGGACGACACCGGGACGGTACTTGCGGTCGAAATGGTGATCGTCTCGGCCCGGGCCTGGCTGACCCATATGCCCGCAGCGACTGCAATCAAGGATGCAGAAGAGCGGAGCAAGTTACTTGCAATAACCGCACTCTTCTCCAATCTTATTTTAGAATTTCCGAATAGATTCATGTAAGTCCCCCCGGAGCTTCAATGGGATATCGCATCGAGTCTCAGGAGGCGTCAAGCCGAAGCTTTTCACCTCACTTGAAGAAACTTCATGTGAGACTAGCTTCGACCCGCGATCTTCGACCTGTCAGGGAAAATGCCGAGTACGCAGCGGCACTAAAAGCGCGTCGCGACGAAACAGGTCAGGCGACGCGCTTTAAGTCTCTCGTCCAGGCGTTGCTGAATGCGCAGCTAAACCTCGGAAAGGGCGCAACTATTTTCGTGCATTGTTAGAAAGGACTGTTTGGTGGAGCCAATCGGAATCGAACCGACGACCTCTTGAATGCCATTCAAGCGCTCTCCCAACTGAGCTATGGCCCCACTCCGGCAGTCAGCCGGCGCCGTTTCCGGCGAAGAGATCCGGCGCGGCTGGGAACCGCGCCGTCGTTTAGTGCTGGCGGCTTCTAGCGCCGCCTTCGGTCAAGATCAAGCCTTGAAAAGCCGCTTTTTCGTCAAAGGCCAAAATGGCCGGCAACCGATCAAATCAGACCTCGTCCTCGTCGTCGCCAACGCCGATCATATCGGAGACGTCGTCGTCCTCTTCCTCTTCGTCGGCAAGGAAGGTGTCGTCGTCATCGTCGCCGAGATCGACATCATCATCCTCGTCGTCGCCGAGATCGGGCAGATCGCCGCCGCCGCCCTTGGTCTCTTCGTCCGCATCTTCCAGCGAGACGACTTCGGCGCCTTCTTCCTCGTCGGCCTCAGTTTCCTTGTCGGCGACCTCCTCGTCCTCCTCGATGGCGGAAATCTTGCCTTCATCGAAATAGGAGCGCGGATAGCTCTTGCCGGTATAGGGCGAGACGATCGGATCCTTGTTCAGGTCGTAGAATTTCCGGCCCGTTTCCGGGTCGACACGCTTTGTGCCAAGTTCAGGTTTTGCCACGGCAAGCCTCGTCAAAAAAAGAAGGGTCCCCATAACCGCAGTTTTCAGCGCTGTCAAAGCCAAAAGACATGTCCTGAGAACGTGCTTTTCAAAGGCCTGCGCGAGGGGATGACCATTGCCGCGCGCCGTGATACGAGACCGCCGCAACGTGACGAACCGAGCCGGCCCGGCCGGCATTTCATTTGGACGACAAGATGTCTCATTCCGCCGCCCCGAAGCCGGCCACGGCCCGCAAATCCCCAGCGCTAACCGGCGTGGCGCGGGTGCCGGGCGACAAGTCGATCTCGCACCGCTCCTTCATGTTCGGCGGCCTTGCCTCCGGCGAGACGCGCATC
>NZ_RZSL01000608.1:0-3480 GCF_003997355.1 Mesorhizobium sp. M1E.F.Ca.ET.041.01.1.1
TCCCCAAGGTGAGGCTTTCCGGCAGGTAGCCGATCCCCACGCCTCGGCGAACCGCCAAGGCGCCGAGCGCTAAATCGTCAACGACCGCACTTAAAATTCGCGGTCTGATTGTCGTTTGCTCACTCCCGAGGTCAAACGCCCACGAGGCGATGGGCGGTGTAAGAACACAGGGATGTGCAGCAAGCTCCTTTGGGTGGGAAAGGCGCATTATCCCTGGATGCCGATCCAGAAACGCCTGACTGGCGCACAGGACGTAGCGAACAGGCCATAGCTTGCGCGCGATGAAGCGTCCATCCCGCAAAGGGCCGAATTGGAACGCCAGATCGACGCCTTCCTCGATGAGATCGGGGGTGGCGTCGGTCAATCGAATATCCATGACCAAATCGGGATGGGCCGCAGCGAACTCGAGGAGATAGGGCCCAAACATCTCGGAGCACGCGAAATGGGGCGCCGTAATCCTGATCGTGCCCCGCAAATTCTGTCCATTCGCCGACAAGGCGTCGGCCGCAGCCTCGATTTCATCCACCGCCTGACCACAACGGTCGGAGAACGCGCGGCCATCGTCGGTCAGACTGACGGCTCGTGTGGTCCGCCGCAAAAGCTGCGTCTTCAATCGGGCCTCGAGCGCGGCGACCCGGCGGCTCACTGTGCTGACCGGTACGCGCAGCGATCGCGCCGCGCCCACGAAGCTCCCTTCGCGGGCAACTCTTAGGAAGATGGCCACATCGTCATAACTGAGCGTCATTATCTCACCAGTGCAAATGTGATTTCAAATTATCTATGATTGTTGCCGATATCAACGCCTCATACCTTGGGGGCCAGGCGCTGCTTTGCCGAGCGGCGATGGCGATCAACGGAAACTGGAGGCAGGCATGCACCTCGGGATCATCGGAGCGACCGGCAATATTGGCCAACGAGTCCTCGCCGAGGCCGTCAGTCGCGGCCACAAGATCACAGCCTTCACCCGCGACGCATCGCGCTTTCCCGAAGATCCCGGCGATATCGTTTGGAAGACGGTCGACATCTTCAACGTCGACGATCTGAGCAGCGGAATGGCGGGATTGGACGTCCTCGTCAGCACCTATCAGCCCGGCAACGCTGCGCGCGACTTCAACGATACAGTAGCGCGCTCGATCGAAGACCCCACCGTCTATGCAACCGCCGCCCAGGCCCTTCTGCGCGCCATGGAGAACCATCTGCGTCTACGTCTGATCGTCGTCGGCGGCGCCGGGAGCTTAGAGGTCAAGCCGGGCCTGACGCGTGCAGACTCTCCTGATGATCTTCGCGAGAGCATGAAGCTGCTTGGTCTCCCTGAGGCCTATGCCGAGGCGGTGCGCGGGCACCGGGACGCTCTGAACGTTTTGAGACTCTCCAACCGCCTTTGGACCTATTTCAGTCCGGCGGAGGAGATCTACCCCGGCGAGCGAACCGGTCGCTTTCGCCTTGGCGGCGACCAGCCGATCCTCGACGAAAATGGGCGCAGCCGGATATCAATCGAAGATGCTGCGATCGCCATCGTTGACGAAGCGGAGTTGCCTAGGCACGTGCAGAGGCGATTTACGATCGGCTACTAAGCCTGAGCCACTTCCAATTGGGGCTGTTGAAGTCAGCGCCGCCCGCCTAATGCATGTCGCCCAAAAGTGCGCAGCGGTTTGGGAGAACGACATGCATCAAAACAAAGACTGAAGCGCGTCGCCTGAATCCGTTTCGTCACGACGCGCTTTGGTTCGGCTTCGGCTTCTTGCCATGCGGACGCTTGGGCGGCGCACCGGCAAAGCCCGGGCCCGTGCCTTGAGGCGCATCGTCCGGCACGCCCTCATGCGCCGCGTGCTCCTTGTCGAACTTGATGACCGGCTCCATCTTCGCCAGCACGTCGTCGGCCAGCCAGCACAGGCTCATATGGCCGTCGCCGAGGTTCTTCACCGGCGGCACCTTGGTCTCGCACAGATTGTCCGGAACCAGCTTCTTGTAGCCGCAGCGCGTCTGGAACGGGCAGCCTGTCGGCGGGTTCATCGCCGACGGGATGTCGCCCTCGAGCACGATATGCTTCTTGACCACGCTGGTGTCGGCGATCGGGATCGCCGACAACAGCGCCTCCGTATAGGGATGGTAGGGCGGCGAGAATATCTGGTCCGTCGTGCCTTGCTCGACAATATAGCCGAGATACATGACCACCACGCGGTCGGCGATGTAGCGCACCACCGAGAGATCGTGGCTGATGAACAGCATCGTCGTCTTGTTCTTGCGCTGGATGTCCATCAGCAGTTCGGTCACCGCCGCCTGCACCGAGACGTCGAGCGCCGACACCGGCTCGTCTGCTACCACCACCTTGGCATCTCCGGCGAAGGCGCGCGCCACGCCGATGCGCTGCTTCTGGCCGCCTGAGAGCTGGCGCGGCTTGCGGGTCTCGAAGGCCCGCGGCAGCTTCACCAGGTCGAGCAGTTCCAGCATGCGCTTGCGTCGCTCGGCCACCGTCTTGCCGACGTTGAATTTCTCCAGCGTGCGGATGATCTGCGAGCCGACGGTGTGGCTGGGGTTCAGCGTGTCGAACGGGTTCTGGAACACCATCTGGATCGAGGATACCGTCTCGACATTGCGGCTCTCGATGCCGGTCGACTGGATCTCCTTGTTGCCGAGCGTCACCGTGCCCGAGCTTGCGGTCTCGAGCCCCAGAAGCACCTTGGCGAGCGTCGACTTTCCGCAGCCGGATTCACCGACGATCGCGACCGTCTCGGACTCGCGCGCGGTGAACGAAATGGTCTCGTTGGCCTTGACGACGCGGCCTTCGCTGGAGCCGAACACCTCGCTGCCGCCGACCTTGTAGTATTTCTTGAGATTGTCGATCTTGAGCACCGGCGCGCCGGGCTCGACCTTTTCATTGACCTTCTTGGCGCCGGGCGGCAGCGCCTCCCAGTCGATCTCGTTGAAGCGCACGCAGCGCGAGAAATGGCCCTCGTGCCCTTCGACGGCGATCATCGGGATTTCCGCGGCGTTGCAGACACCCTCGACGAAATGGTGGCATCGCGGACCGAAATTGCAGCCTTTCGGCCGCTCATGCGGCAACGGCAATTGGCCGGGAATGGAGATCAGCGGCCGCGAATTCTTGTCGGCGCCCGGCAGCGGGATCGAACGGAACAGCCCTTGCGTATAGGGGTGGCGCATCCGGTCGAAGACGTCCTTGATCTTGCCGGTCTCGACCGCCTCGCCGGAATACATCACCGTGATCTTGTCGCAGGTCTCGAGGATGAGGCCGAGATTGTGCGACACGAAGATCATCGAGGTGCCGAACTTCTGGCCGAGACCCTTGACCAGCTCGACGATGCCGGCCTCGACAGTGACGTCGAGCGCCGTCGTCGGTTCGTCGAGCAGAAGCAGTGCCGGTTTCGACAGCAGCGCCATGGCGATGACGATACGCTGCTGCTGGCCGCCGGAAAGCTGGTGCGGATAGGAGCGCATCATGCGCTCCGGATCGGGCAGCCT
>NZ_RZSL01000609.1:0-3470 GCF_003997355.1 Mesorhizobium sp. M1E.F.Ca.ET.041.01.1.1
GGCAAGTTCCGGCAATGGCGGCGGCGCGAGTGCTGTGGCGCAGGCGCGGATGCCGCCCTCCGCCGGTGGCGCCCAGACGATGCGGCTGGTCGAGGCTGAGCCGGTGCCCGCCGCCTTCGTTCCGGCGCCGGCGCCGGTGGCCGAAACCCCTGCCGTTCCGGTCAAGTCGCTGGCCGACATCGCGGCCCTTGCCGACGCCAGTCGCGACATGGCCTTCAAGGTGCTCTTGAAACGCTGCGTTCGGCTGGTTCGCCTCGAGCCCGGCCGCATCGACGTCAGCCTGACCGACGACGCGCCGAAGATGCTGCTCAATGACCTGACGGCCAAGCTACGCGCCTGGACGGGCCGCAACTGGCTGGTCTCGCTGTCGAAGGAGGAAGGCGGCCAGACGCTGGCCGAGATGGAGACGACGAAGCGCGAGAATGCCTTCTCCGATGCCAGGAGCGACCCGACGGTCGCCGCCATCCTCGCCCGCTTCCCCGGCGCCAAGATCATCGACGTGCGCATTCCGGATGTGCCTGAAGTGGAAAGTACTGACGCCGACCTGCCGGTCGAGCCCGCGGCCGATGATGATGAAATCTAGAGCATGATCCCGAACCGAAGGACCGTGTCAGCGAAAATGGGAACCGGTTTTCGGACAAGATCATGCTCCCACAAAAGAAACTAAGAGGACATTTGCGATGAAGGATCTTCTCGGCCTGATGGGCAAGGCGAAGGAAATGCAGGCCAAGTTCCAGGCCATGCAGGACGAGATCGCCACGCTCGAAGCCACGGGGCAGGCGGGTGGCGGTCTGGTCAGCGTGACGCTGACCGGCAAGTTCGAAATGAAGACGCTGAAGATCGATCCCTCGCTCATCAAGGCTGACGAGGCCGAGATCCTGGAAGACCTCATTCTGGCCGCTCACAATGACGCCAAAAATAAGGTCGAGCAGGTCATGCAGGAAAAGACCAAGGCCTTGACGGCGGGCCTGCCTATACCGCCCGGAATGAAATTGCCGTTCTGAGACGCCCGCCGCCAGTTAATTGATTATGAACGATAATCGAGCCCGGCCCGCAATATTAACCATTTTGCCGGCGTTGCTCACGGGCTCATTTCGCTGCATTCATAAAGTTTTACCCAAGCCCAGGGATTGCTAACCATCTAGCCATCTTTTTGCCTGAAAGAGTCTCATTCTTGCCACATCTCGGGGCGGGCTGGCATCTGGAAATGAGGCTTTTTTGTTGATCGCGACGCGATGGAAGACGCCGCTGCTGCTCATTGGCATCGCCGCTTCCCCCTTGTTCCTGGCCGGCTGCAGCCAGACCGCTTCACACGGTATGTCGGTGGCGAGCCTTGCCGACGCCGTCACGCCGAGCTTCCTGAGCTCCCGTTCCTACAAATATACGATGAAGGACAAGGAATGCCTGCAAAGGGCGATGTTCTTCGAGTCCAACCGGTCAAGCCGTGACGGCATGATCGCCGTCGGCACCGTCGTCATGAACCGGCTGCGTTCCGGCCAGCACGGCAACACCATTTGCGAGGTTGTCGGCGAGAGGGGCCAGTTCGCGCCCGGCGTGCTGACGCGGCCGATGAATTCGAGGGCGCTGCCCGATGTCGAGGAAGCCGCCGAGGCGGTGCTGAAAGGCGAGCGCAAGGCCAAGCTCAAGAACACGATGTTCTTCCACACCGCCGGCCTGCGCTTCCCTTACAACAACATGCACTACACGATGGTGGCCGGCGGCAACGCCTTCTATGAGAAGCGCGGCCGCAACTGGCAGCCGCTGCCGGATGAGCCCATGGTCGCCATGGCCTCCGGCAAGTCGCAGAAGACCGATCCTGCCGCTCCAGTGCTCGTCGCTTCCGCCGAACCGGTGGTCAAGACGATTGTCCATGCCGATCCGGCCAAGCAGGCCGCAATGACCGCGGCTGCCGCGCCGTCCCCCGCCGAGCAGACCTATATAACGGCCTCCATCGCGCCGGCGCAGAAGTCCGGCCGCCTCACGGCGAAGCAGACGGTTGTAGCGATGCAGGAGCCGATGGAAGAGCCTGATGCGTCCCGCTTCGGCGGTACGTTGAAAGGTCGGTATATCACCTCGGTGCCCAGCGCCCGGCAGGAAGCGGCGATGGGATTCCAGTCGACGCCTGAGAACACCGACGCCATCGGCGCGCTGATCGTCAGCCAGAACCGGCCGCTCTAAACCTATTGAGTCGACCATCGATGCACGACCCGCATTGGCAGCAAGGCGGGTCGTGTGCCGTTACGAACTGTTCCAAAGCGCTCTGAAAAATCCTGTATCAGTTCATCGTTTCACGGAAACGGCGAACTGATCCACCTTTTCGTTTTGACGCAAGTCCGGACGGAAAACCGCTTCGCACTTTCCTGGAATTGCTCTCTAAAGCGCGTCGCGTCGAAACGGATTCGAGCGACGCGCTTTAAATCTTTGTTTTTATGCATGTCGTTTTCCCAAAACCGCTACACACTTTTGGGCGACATGCATTAGATCAGAGCGATGTCGAAGCGAATCGCCGGTCCAGAGATCGAACGCCTGATCCAGCTCCTGGCCAAGGTGCCGGGGCTCGGGCCGCGCTCGGCGCGGCGCGCCGCCCTCCATCTCATCAAGAAGAAGGAGCAACTGCTTCAGCCTTTAGCCGCCGCCATGGGCGAGGCGGTCGACAAGGTGCGCATCTGCTCGACCTGCGGCAATGTCGACACCTCCGATCCCTGCATGATCTGCACCGATCCGCGCCGCGACGCCGGCACGCTGATCGTCGTCGAGGACGTCTCCGACCTCTGGGCGCTCGAGCGCGCCGCCGCCATGAACGTGCGCTATCACGTGCTCGGCGGCACGCTGTCGCCGCTCGACGGCATCGGCCCCGACCAGCTCAACATCCGCTCGCTGGTCGACCGTGTCGCCGGCGGCGAGGTCAAGGAGGTGATCCTCGCCGTCAACGCCACCGTCGAGGGCCAGACCACGGCGCACTACCTGACTGACCAGCTCTCTGGCTTCGACGTCAAGGTGACGAGGCTTGCGCATGGCGTGCCGGTCGGCGGCGAGCTCGATTATCTCGACGAAGGCACGCTGGCCGCCGCGCTGCGATCGAGGACGGCGTTTTGAGGTGGCTAGACAGGAGGATGCGCGTCGTGACTGGAGTGCATCCTTCGAAGCTGGCCCCAAGCACCCCCCTCTGTCCTGCCGGACATCTCCCCCTCAAGGGGGGAGATTGGCAGCTTCACCGATGCCACTCTCTTTCTTACGTTGGTGATTGGCGAAAGCCGAACCAACAGCCAATCTCCCCCCTTGAGGGGGAGATGTCCGGCAGGACAGAGGGGGGCGCGACAGAACGAGGCTTTTCCAAATTCAGCCTCGCGTTTCTTCTGCTCGCAATATTCAGCCTCATTTTCACCACCCCCTCCCGCGCCGCCCCCATCGACGATCAATTCCAGGCATGGCTGCAGACCGACCTCTGGCCCGAGGCCAAGGCCAAGGGC
>NZ_RZSL01000060.1:0-18254 GCF_003997355.1 Mesorhizobium sp. M1E.F.Ca.ET.041.01.1.1
GTTTTAAAGCATGTCTCCCGAAAGTGGGAACCGGTTTCGGGACAAAGACATGCGTAAAATCAAAAACCTAAAGCGCACGGAGCGAACCTGGAAGATCGCGACGCGCTTTAGACGCGCGGTGCCTTCAGGCGTCTCGCGACCCAGAGGTAATCCACGCGCGGGAGACGAATGGGCGGGATGATCGGCTATACGAGTGTTGAAGGCGTCAAGTCGCATTCGAAACACGATGCCCGCGCCGGTGAAAGGCGTCCGCGATAGCACCTATGCCGGCTTGGCGGGTTCGTGCGGGGTCGACATACTTTAGCGGCCGACGCATCTGGCCTGTGTGCGCAATGTCGAGGCGCCAGGCCGAGACAGGCGAACCAGCCTGCCTCGCTTGCCAGCGGCCGCCCGGGCCCCTCCGCTTCGGTTTCGGCGAAGCAAAGGACAGAAAAAGACTTCTTTTTGCGATCCAGCCCGGATGCTCTCTTGCCGAACCTAGAACACGCAAGGCTCGCCTGGGAGGCGACGCATAACAAGAGAGCGGCTGCCGAACCATAGCTTGGCAAGCCACCTGAGTGAGGCCGATGCCGGCAAAGCCATAGGGGAACCACAAAAATGAAGACTTTCCGAAATTGCCTGATGACCGCGGTCAGTGCAGGCCTGCTGGGCTTGGCGCTTTCCGCTCCTGCCAACGCTGGCGCCATTCGCCTCGGCATGACCACCTGGGTAGGCTACGGGCCGCTGTTTCTTGCCCGCGATCTCGGCTACTTCAAGGAAGCCGGCGTCGATGTCGACCTGAAGGTCATTGAAGAATCAGCGCTTTACATGGCGGCGGTCGCCGGTGGCGATCTCGACGGCGCGGCATCCACCGTCGACGAGCTGATGAAGTACCGCTCGGACGAGCTTTGCTTCAAATACGTCCTGGCGCTCGATGACAGCCATGGCGGCGACGGCGTCGTCTCGCAGGCCGACGTCAAGTCGCTGAAGGATTTGAAGGGCCAGCCCGTCGCCTTGAACGAGGGCTCCGTTTCCGAATTCTGGTTCAACGTGCTCCTGAAAAAGGAAGGCATGACCGAGGACGACGTCAGCGTCACCAACATGACCGCCGATGACGCGGCGACGGCCTTCATCGCCGGCCAGGTTCCCGCTGCCGTGACCTGGGAACCGCACCTCACCGAGGTCCGCAAGGGCGGAAAGGGGAAGGTGCTGATCGATTCCACGACCACCCCCGGCCTGATCGTCGACGTGATCGCCCTCAAATGCGACCTGATTGAAAAGCATCCCGAGGACGTGAAGGCCCTCGTCAAGGGCTATTACAAGGCGGTCGAATACATCAAGACCAACCCGGAAAAGGCCTACGAGATCATGGCCAAGGGCATTGGCGGCTATCTCGAAAAGCCCGAGGATTTCGCCGCCGGCGCCAAGGGCGTGCGCTATTATGATCGTGCTCGCAACCTGGAATTCTTCGGCACCCCTGAGAAGAGCGAGGCATCCGACCTGGTGAATTTCGCGCAGGATATCTGGGGCAAGGCCGGCAAGCTGAAGATGACGATCGACGCGAAAACCATCCTCGACACCGATTTCATCAAGGAACAGTGAGCCTATGAGATCACCGGGGCCGGCCCATTCGGGCCGGCCCCGGTTCTCGAAAGCCAGAGTTGGCCGGCCCGTCCGGGCTGGCCCCGTTTCCCGAAAGCGAGAGTGGTCGGCCCGCCTGAGCCGGTCCCGTTTTCTCGAGCGCCAGAATTTCGCGCATAAAATCAACGGAGGCCAACCTATGGCACAGAGGCGGACGGCGTGGACACGCCTGACGACCCCATTCGCCAACATTCCCGCCGGCACGGCAACGACGCTCGCGCTGGCGATGTGGGTGGTCGTGATCGGCGGCTGGGCTCTCCTGTCCTATGGCCGCGTCGTGCCGAACATGTTCCTGCCCACGCCCGGAACCGTGCTCGAGACGACCTATCGCATGTCCCTGGACGGCAGCCTTTTCTACCACACGTTGACCAGCGCCAAGGTGGTGATCCTGGGCTTCATCGTGTCCTCGGTGATCGCGGTGCCGCTCGGGCTATGGATGGGCACCTATCGGGCGGTGCAGGCGCCGCTGGAGCCGCTGGTCAACTTCATCCGCTATCTGCCCGTGACCTCGTTCGTGCCCCTGTTCATCCTATGGATCGGCATCGGCATCGAGCAGCGCATAGCGGTCATCTTCTTCGGCACTTTCTTCCAGCAGCTCGTGATGATCTCCGACTGCGCGCGCGGCGTGTCGAGGGATCTTGTCAACGCCTCCTACACCTTGGGCACCAATCGCAGCGAAGCCGTGTGGCACGTCATTTTCCCTGCCGCACTTCCCGCGATCCTCGACACGCTTCGCGTCACCATGGGCTGGGCCTGGACATATCTGGTTGTGGCCGAGCTCGTCGCCGCGTCGAGCGGTCTTGGCTATATCAGCCTGAAGGCGATGCGCGGCTTCCAGGTCGATGTGATCTTCATGGCGATCGCCGCGATCGGGCTTCTGGGTCTCATCACCGACACGGCATTCCGCATCATCCGGGCAAGGGTCGCGCCATGGGCACCTTGATCTTGAACGCATCCTCGCAAACCGCAGCTGGATCAAGGGTAGTGATGACCGATACCATCGACGCGAACAATCCGGCCGGTACGGCCTATGCAACTGGCGATCCGCGTTCGGCCGGCACCACGATGGCCATCGAAGACGTGACACTGCGTTACGGCGACGCCAACGGCGTGCTGGCGCTGGACGATGTGTCGCTGAAAGTGGCCAGGAACGAATTCTGCGTCATCGTCGGCCCTTCGGGATGCGGCAAATCCAGCCTGCTCTACCTCGCGGCCGGCCTCAACGACGCGACCTCGGGCAGCATCAAAGTCGATGGAAGGGAGGTGATCGAACCCGGCCCCGACAGAGGCATGGTGTTCCAGAGCTACACCTTGTTTCCCTGGCTGACGGTCCGCGCCAACATCGAATACGGGCCGAAACGCAAGGGCCTGCCCGCGGAGCAGCGCAAGCAAATCGTCGACCAGTATCTCAACGAGGTCGGCCTCGCGCCCTTTGCGGATCATTACCCCGCGCAGCTTTCGGGCGGCATGAAGCAACGCGTGGCGATCGCGCGCGCCCTTGCCAACGACCCGGCCGTTCTCTTGATGGACGAGCCCTTCGGCGCCCTCGACAGCCAGACGCGCGGCACCATGCAGAAACTGCTCTTGCGCGTCTGGGAACGGCAGCAGAAGACGGTGCTCTTCGTCACCCACGATATCGACGAGGCGCTGGTTCTGGGCGACCGCGTGCTGGTGATGACGGCCCGGCCCGGCAAGATCAAGGCCGAGATCAAGGTCGACATCCCCCGGCCGCGCTCGATGGACGTGATCCTTGAGCCCGACTTCATCGCGCTCAAGCGCCGCATCCTCGGCCTTTTGCACGACGAGATCGACGAGGATCACTAGAGCAATTCCAGGAAAAGTGTGTAACGGTTTTCCGCCCGGAATTGCGTAAAAACAAATATTTAGAGCAGTTTGGCGTTTCTGTGAAAAGCTGGACTGCTCTAAGAGCAAACAGTTGGGCAGTGCAGCGAAATGCCGAACTGCCCAATTTCGAAAGGCGAGGCGATCTTTACCTTTCGCCGCGATGCGCCGCGCCGAGGATCATCTCCGAAGCCATCTGCCCGATCATCATGCTAGGCGCGTTCGTGTTGCCGCCGATCAGCTTCGGCATGACGGAGGCGTCGGCGACGCGGAGCCCATCCATGCCATGCACCTTCAGCGTCGTCGGATCGACGACGGCCATTGCGTCGGCTCCCATCTTGCAGGTTCCTACCGGGTGGTAGACGGTCAGCGCTTCGGCGCGCAGATAGGCGAGGATTTCGTCGTCGCTGCGGACATCCTTGCCCGGAAGCATCTCCTTGCCGCGCACCTCATCGAACTCGGATGCGGCAAGGATCTTGCGTACGATCTTGATGCCTTCGACCAGCACCTTGGAGTCCTCTTCATCCGCGAAGAAGCGGTGGTCGATGAGGACGTCCCGGCGGGAACTGTCCCGCGACAATTTGATCTCGCCCACGCTTTTCGGTCTGAGCACGCAGGTGTGAATGGCGTAGCCGTGGCCGTACTCGATCAGCCTGCCGCGATGGCTGCGATAGCCCGGCACGAAATGGAACTGGATGTCGGGAAGCCCGTTCGCGTGCCTGGTTTTGGCAAAGCCCCCGGCTTCGACATAGTTGGTGGTGAGCATGCCCTTGCGGCGCGCGAAATACTGGAAGGGTGCGGCCGCCATGCGTGGCAGGTTGGCGATCGACAGGCCGAGCGTCTTGGTGCTCCTGGATCGCACGGTGATCATGCCGTCGACATGATCTTGCAGGTTCTTGCCGACGCCCGGCAGGTCGAGCACCGGCGTGATGCCGATCTGCCGGAGCTCGTCTGCCGGGCCGATGCCGGACGCCATCAGAATCTTGGGCGAGTTGATCGCTCCGGCCGAGAGCACGATCTCGCGGCTGGCCGAGAGTATCTTTTGCTCGCCCTCATGCCGAACGCGCATTCCCGTCGCGCGTCCCTCGGCAACGACAAGGTCGATCACCTCGCATTCGCTGAGCAGCGTCAGGTTCTTGCGATCGAGCACCGGGCGCATGAAAGCGCTGAAGCTGCTGAAGCGCTGACCCCGGTCCTGCGTGACGTTGTAGATGCCGACGCCGAACTGGCTCTCGGCATTGAAGTCCGTATTGGCAGGCAGGCCGGCATTCTGGCCGGCCTTCACGAACATGGTGGAAAGCACGTTCGGATCGCGCGGATTGTCGACCAGCAGCTCTCCGTCGGTGCCGTGATAGCGCGGATCCTGGGCGATCAGATTGCGCTCCAGCTTCTTGAAGACAGGCAGCACGTCGCTGTAGGCCCAGCCGGCGCAGCCGAGCCCGGCCCACTCGTCATAATCCTCGGCGGCGCCGCGAATATAGACCATCGAGTTGATCGAGCTCGATCCGCCCAGCGTCTTGCCGCGGTTGACCGGAATTCTGCGGTTGTTGAGATGAGGCTGCGGCACGCCGACGAAACAATAGTCGTAGTTCGGGTTGCCGTAGAGCGACAGGATGCCCGCCGGCACCTTGACCCGAAGGCTGTTGTCGCTGCCGCCGGCCTCTATCAGGCACACCTTGACCGACGGATCGGCGCTCAGCCGATTGGCCACCACGCAACCGGCCGAACCCGCGCCGACGACGATGTAGTCATAGTTCTCAGTCTTCATGCCCAGCCCTTCGAGGATGTCGGCGCTCGAGGCATGGCGGAACGGGTCGCGCGGAAGCGCATTCCTGTTCCGAAACCAGTTCCGTGCCGACATGTATCCGGCTTCGCCCGTCACCTCATGCAGCGGTGTCGATCGATCCGACCGCTGGAACTCTAGGTGCGCCGATCGGTGCGAGAAATTCGGAAATGGTTACGCGTGACTTCGGAGATTCGTTATGTGCGCCTACCGGCACCTGCTGCTACTTGTCGGCTGCAATAGAGAGACGGTCGGATGGCGCGGCTGCTTGTCCAGAACACGGCGAACGGGGTCACCTTGGGCTGCGTCTACCTGCCGTCGAAAATCGGTTTTCATCCCGCGCGGCGGAAGCTGTCGGATGGTCAGAAAAGGACTGAGCATGTCGGTTGAGACGATAGACACGCTTGTCGTTGGCGGCGGCCAGGCGGGAGTGGCTATGAGCGAGCACCTGACCAAATGCAGGGTGCCTCATCTCATTCTCGAGCGCGGCCGGATCGCCGAGCGCTGGCGCTCACAGCGGTGGGACTCCCTGGTCGCCAATGGCCCGGCCTGGCATGACCGGTTCCCGGGCATGGAATTTGCGCGGACTGGTCCTGACGGCTTTCCCCCCAAGGAAGAGGTCGCCGATTATTTTGTCGCCTACGCGAAGCAGATCGATGCGCCGATCCGCTGCGGCGTGGAGGTCAAGCTCGTGCAAAGAAATGTCGGTCGGCCCGGATTCCGCGTCGAGACGTCGGATGGTGTGATCGAAGCCAACAGCGTCGTCGCCGCGACCGGACCTTTCCAGATCCCCGTCATTCCGCCTGTTGTTCCTGGCGATGCGGGTGTCCTGCAGATCCATTCCAGCGCCTACCGCAACCCCGCGCAGTTGCCGAAAGGCGCAGTGCTGGTGGTCGGCGCGGGATCATCGGGCGTACAGATCGCCGACGAACTCCAACGCGCCGGCAGGCGCGTCTATCTTTCGGTCGGCCCGCACGATCGCCCACCGCGGGCCTATCGCGGGCGCGATTTCTGCTGGTGGCTGGGAGTCCTCGGCAAATGGGATGTCGAAACGCCGGGACCCGGCACCGAACACGTCACGATCGCGGTGAGCGGCGCACGCGGCGGCGAAACGATCGATTTCCGTCGTCTGGCCGCGCAGGGCCTGACCCTGGTCGGCATGACGAAGGCGTATCACGACGGCGTGATGACCTTCGCGCCCGATCTTGCGAACAATATCGCACGCGGCGACGCCAGCCTGATGTCGCTGCTGGACGAAGCCGACGCTTATGTAACGCTGAACGGTCTTGACCTCCCGGAAGAGCCCGCCGCTCGCCGGATCGAGCCCGATCCGGAATGCGTGACCAATCCGATCCGCGAGCTCGATCTGGCCGAAGCCGGCATAGTGTCGATCATCTGGGCGACGGGCTTTGCCGTCGACTACAGCTGGCTGAAGGTCGATGCTTTCGACGAGAAGGGCCGGCCAAGGCACCAGCGCGGCGTCTCGACCGAGCCAGGGATCTATTTCCTTGGTCTGCCCTGGCAGTCGCGAAGAGGGTCGAGTTTTATCTGGGGCGTATGGCACGATGCCAAGCACCTGGCGGACCGCATCTCCACGCAGCGCAAATATCTGGCCTACCACGCTGCAGCGAAGCGCGAGACCGTGGATGCCTGACCAGAGCTGACGACGGCCGCGAGCCCGACCTGATGGAGACAAAGATGGCGCATACGCGAATTCGCCCCTTCAACACCAAGGATACCTATCCCGAGCAGAAGCTCGACAACGATCTCTGCCAGGCGGTGGTCACGCGGGGCGGCCGCACCGTCTATCTGCGCGGCCAATGCCCGCAGGATCTCGATACCGCCAAGAACATCGACAGCCACGATCCGGTCGAGCAGACCCACAAGGTCATGCAAAACATCAAGCAGCTCATCGAGGAATGCGGCGGCACGATGGACCATCTGGTGAAGGTGGTGATCTACCTGACCGATGTCCGGCATCGCGAAGCCGTCTACCGGACGATGGGCGAATACATCAAAGGCGTGCATCCGGTTTCGACCGGCCTGGTCGTGTCGGCCCTCGCTCGGCCGGAATGGCTGGTCGAGATCGACGGCACCGCCGTCATTCCGGACTGAGCGCGATGACCTTTTCCATCGTCGCGCGATGCCGGCGCACGGGCATGTTCGGGGTGGCGGTGTCCTCGTCGTCTCCCGCCGTCGCGGCCCGTTGCGCCTACGCGCAGGCCGGCGTCGGCGCCGTCGCCAGCCAGAACGTCACCGACCCGACGCTTGGGCCTCGGGCATTGGAGTTGATGGCGCGCGGCGCCTCCGCCACTGAGGCCGTCGCGATCCTGAAACGGACCGGAGCTTTCATTGAATACCGGCAGATACTGGCTGTCGACACCGCGGGCGTCAGCGCAATCCATTCAGGGCCGAAGGCACTTGAAATCTGGGCCGAGGCGCGCGGCGAGGACGTCGCCTGCGGCGGCAACCTGCTTGCGAATGACGGCATTCCGCAGGCCATGGTCGATGCCTTCCTCGCCTCCGAAGGCAACCTTGGCGACCGGCTGATCGCCACGATGCGGGCGGCGCTTCATGCTGGCGGCGAGGCAGGGCCTGTCCGCTCCGCCGGCATGAAGCTGGTGCGCGATGTTTCGTGGCCCGTCGCCGACCTGCGTTGCGACTGGACCGAGGAGTGTCCGATCGAGCAGTTGGCAACTTTATGGGAAATCTACAAGCCCCAGCTCGATGCCTACGTCACCCGTGCCCTCAACCCGTCTGACGCGCCGAGTTACGGCGTTCCCGGTGACGAGTAGTCCCGACAGTCTGGAACCGGCATGAGAGACCTCAGCCACAAGGAATGGGTGGGCAAGGCGGCCGCGATCCGTTTCCGCGACAAGGCATTCATCGACGGCAAGCCGGTGCCTGCGCGTTCCCGCCGGACTTTCGCCAGCATCAATCCGGCCACGGAGCGACGTTCGCCGGGGTCGCCTCCAGTCCGGCTTCGGGCGTGATCTATCGCTGCACGTGCTCGACAAATACACGGCGTTGAAGACCACCTGGATCAAGTACCGAGGAGCGGCCGTGACTTGATCACCGGGTGCAAACCGGCAACATAGAACGATGCCGCTCCGCTTTACCCTCAGACAACTCGAATACTTCGTCGCCGTCGGCGAAGCCGGCTCGATCGCCAAGGCGGCCGAGCAGGTGAATGTCTCGCCGCCGTCGATCTCGGCGTCGATAGCCCAGCTCGAAGCGGAATTCGGCGTCCAGCTCTTCGTGCGCAAGCACTCGCATGCACTTGCGCTGACCGCGGGAGGGCGCCTGTTCCTCAAGGAAGCCGCGCGGCTGCTCAACGACGCGGACGCGCTGCACGACATTGCCGGCGATATCGCCGAAAAGGTGCGCGGACCGTTGGCTATCGGCTGCCTGCTCACCTTCGCGCAGATCGTGCTGCCGACGCTGCGCAGGAAATTCGAGGACGCCTATCCGGACGTGCGCGTCAGGCAGTTCGAGCGCAACCAGGGGCAATTGTTCGAGATGCTGCAGCGTGGCGAGATAGACGCAGCACTCACCTACGATCTCGAACTGTCGCAGGACATGACGTTCGAGCCGCTGATGCAACTGCCAGCCTATGTGATGCTGCCGGCCGCGCATCGCCTGGCGGGCAGGGCGAGCATCACGCCGGAGGAACTGGTCGATGAGCCGATGGTGCTTCTCGACCTGCCCTACAGCAGGGAATATTTCCTCTCGGCCTTCCAGCCCAAGGGCCTGCGGCCCAAGATCGCCGAGCGCACCGGCGACATCGCCGTGATGCGCTCGATGGTCGCCAACGGCTTCGGCTACGGTATCGCCAACATGCGGCCGCTCAACACCATGTCGCCGGACGGCAAATTGCTGGTCTTCGTGCCCCTGCTGGGCGACATCAGGCCGCTGACCATGGGAATTGCGCTGCCGAATGCCGAGCACCGCACGCTGACGGTGCAGGCCTTCATCGATCACTGTCGCCGCTTCGTCGTCGAGCAAGGCGTCTTCGGCACCGAACGCATCGTCAAATAGGCGATATCACGGCCAGCCGTCGGCGAGCCGCGACAGCAGCCGCTCCAGCATCCCGTCGCAACGCCGCAACTGTTCAACACTGACAAATTCGTCCGGCTTGTGTCCCTGTGCCATGGAACCCGGTCCGCAGACGACGGCCGGCGTGCCGAGATCGCGGCTGAACAATCCGCCTTCCGTGCCGAAAGCGACTTTCATCGTGTCGTTGGCGCCGGTCAGCGATTTGACGAAGGCCACTGCTTCCGAAGCGGCCGGCGTGTCGAGTCCCGGATAGGTGTTGGTGATCTCGATGTCGATCGCCGCTTCGGCCGCGATCGAAGCGGCGTCGGCGGCAATGCGCGCCGCAGCAATGCGCAGCCTGTCGAGAATGACGGCGGCATCGTCGGCGGCGACGTTGCGGATCTCGAAATCGACCTGGCAAAGGTTGGGCACGATGTTGAGCGCCACGCCGGCATTGATCTTGCCGACATGCACGGTCGTGTAGGGAATGTCGTAATCGCCGTCGCGCGCGCCTTCGCGCGTCAGCCGGTCCTGTTCGTCACGCAAGGAGCGCACGAAGTCGCAGCCGAGATGGATGGCGTTGAGCGCCAGCGGAGCCAGCGCCGAATGGCCTTCTCGCCCCCTGCAGACGGCGCGAGCCGCAAGCTTGCCCTTGTGCCCCGTCGCCACCTGCATGTTGGTCGGCTCGCCGACGATGCACAGCAGCGGGCGTTGCGGCGCAGCACTCAGCATTTCGATCAGGCCGCGCACGCCCAGGCAGCCGACCTCCTCGTCATAGGAGAGCGCGAGATGCAAGGGCGTCCGAAGCGCTATCGTCGAGGCCTTGAGGCAGGCCGCGAGCGCTGAGGCCACAAAGCCCTTCATGTCCGCCGCGCCGCGCCCGTAGAGCTTGCCGTCGCGTTCGGTCATCGCGAATGGAGGCAGCGTCCAGTTCTGTCCGTCGACGGGAACGACGTCGGTATGGCCGGAC
Organism: Mesorhizobium sp. M1E.F.Ca.ET.041.01.1.1; assembly: GCF_003997355.1. Classification (NCBI taxonomy): domain Bacteria; kingdom Pseudomonadati; phylum Pseudomonadota; class Alphaproteobacteria; order Hyphomicrobiales; family Phyllobacteriaceae; genus Mesorhizobium; species Mesorhizobium sp. M1E.F.Ca.ET.041.01.1.1. The sequence continues at coordinate 10,251 of NZ_RZSL01000060.1, forward strand.
AGCATGATGCCGGGCTTGTCGGTCGGGCCGATCGTGGCAAAGAGGTTGGCCTTGTGACCGTCGGGGCTGTGAATGATCTGGCAGGCAATGCCATTCGCGCCGAGCAGGTCCGCCGCATAGCCGATGAGGTCGAGGTTCGAATCGCGGCTTACTGTCGGGAAGGCGATCAGCCGTTCGAGTATCCTGATGCTGTCCATCTCTCTTGTCCCGTTGCCGCTGCCGGCGGTGTAGCATCGTGCCGCGGCGGCTCTGAAGTCGCATTTGGCTCAGCCCCGGTTCATTTGAGACTAATCCACGGAAGCACGCGATTAGGCGCGTCCTAATCCGCACAGAAGAAATCCATAGTTTTCCCGCACCCGCCAACCTATGAGTAGTCCCAGCAGCACCCGCAGCGCCAGCCGACAGGAGGGAAGTGATATGCGCGACCCGCGCTACGACATTCTGTTCGAACCGATGAAGATCGGCCCGGTGACGGCCAAGAACCGCTTCTATCAGGTTCCCCACTGCAATGGCGGCGGCTATCGCGATCCGTCGGCCGCGGCCGAGATGCGCCGCACCAAATCGGAAGGCGGATGGGGCGTCATCTTCACCGAGCAGACGGAGATGCATCATACCTCCGAGATCACGCCCTTCATTGAACTGCGGCTATGGGACGACGCCGACATTCCGGCCCTGGCGAAGATGGCGAGAGCCATGCACGAGCACGGCGCGCTGGCCGGCATCCAGCTCGCCTATTCCGGCATCAACGGTCCCAACCTCTACACAAAGGAGGTTCCGCGCGGGCCGTCGGCCCTGCCGATCCGCACCTTCACCAACGACCCGGTGCAGGCGCGCGCCATGGACAAGCAGGATATCCGCGACCTGCGCCGCTGGCACCGCAATGCCTTCAAGCGCGCCAGGCAGGCGGGTTTCGACCTGGTCTGCCTCTACGGCGCGCACGGCTTCGGCATCATCCAGCACTTTCTGTCCACCGCCACCAACCAGCGCGGCGACGAATATGGCGGCTCGCTGGAAAACCGCTCGCGGCTGATGCGCGAGCTGATCGAGGAAGGGCGCGACGCGATCGGCGACACCTGCGGCCTGACGCTCAGGCTGTCGCTGGACGAGATGATCAGTGAGCTTGGCTTCGCCAACTCGGAAGTCCGCGACATGATCGAGATGCATGCCGACCTGCCTGATCTCTGGGATCTTGCCCATGGCGCCTGGGAGGATTGCTCGGGACCGTCGCGCTTCAAGGAAGAGGCCGCGCAGGAGAGCCTCGTCTCCGGCATCAAGAAGCTGACCTCGAAGCCGGTCGTCGGCGTTGGCCGCTTCACTTCGCCCGACGTGATGGTCAGGATGATCAGGTCGGGCACGCTCGACTTCATCGGCTGCGCCCGCCCGTCGATCGCCGATCCCTTTCTGCCGAGGAAGATCGAGGAGGGCCGCATCGAGGACATCCGCGAATGCATCGGCTGCAACATCTGCATCACCGGCGACATGACGATGTCGATCTCGCGCTGCACGCAGAACCCGACCTTCATGGAGGAATGGCGCAAGGGCTGGCATCCGGAGCGCATGCAGGCCAAGGGCGACAGCGACAGCGTGCTGATCGTCGGCGCCGGGCCGGCCGGACTGGAGGCCGCCCGTGCGCTCGGCCTGCGCGGCTACCAGGTGGCCATAGCGGAAGCGGGCACCGAGCTCGGCGGACGCGTGGCGCGCGAGAGCCGGCTTCCGGGCCTGTCGGCCTGGGGCCGGGTGCGCGACTACCGGCAGTATCAGCTCAGCCAGATGCCGAATGTCGACATCTATTTCGCAAGCCGGCTGACGGCCGACGACATCCTGTCCTTCGGATTCCAGAACGTCGCCGTCGCGACCGGATCGACCTGGCGGCGTGACGGCGTCGCGCGCGCCCATGTTGTGCCGATGCCGATCGACGCCGCCATAACGGTCTACACGCCCGACGATCTGATGGACGGCAAGGTGCCGGGCGGCAACGTCGTGCTCTTCGACGACGATCACTACTACATGGGAGGCGTCCTCGCCGAGCTGATGGCGCGTCAGGGCGCAAAGGTGACCCTGGTGACCCCGTCGGCCTATGTCTCGGACTGGACACGCAACACGCTGGAGCAGGGGGCCATCCACCGCCGCCTGGCGGAGCTGGGAGTAGATATCGTCCTCAGCCGGATCGTCGCGAATATAGCCTCAGGCGGCGTCGTGACGGCTTGCGTCTACACCGGCGCGAAACAGGACCTGGCTGCCGATGCCGTCGTTCTGGTCACGTCGCGCAATCAGGACGACGCCGTTTGGCGCGAGCTCAAGGCGCGGGAAAACGAGTGGGCCGGCAATGGCATCCGTTCGGTCAAGGCCATCGGCGACGCCGAAGCGCCGGGACCGATCGCCTGGGCAACCTATGCCGGCCACCGGTTCGCCCGCGAGCTGGACGAACCCGATATCGGCGACGCTCTGCCTTTCCGGCGGGAGGTGGCGGCGCTGGCGGCGGACTAGGCGTTGGAGCTCGATTACGCCGTTCTGCAAGGCGCAAGGTTGCGATTGCGAGGTCCGGCGGCTATGCCGGGGCCCGAGATAGCTGACAGGAAGGTGTAGCCGATGAAAGTCCTTTCCACGTCCAAATCGCATGGCGGCGTCCAGGGCGTCTACTCGCATGCCTCGCAGGCTTGCGCCTGCGACATGACCTTTGCCGTCTTCGCGCCGCCCCAGGCCGCCGAAGGCCATGTGCCGGTCCTTTGGTACCTGTCGGGCCTCACTTGCACGCACGCCAACGTCATGGACAAGGGCGAATACCGCCGCATGGCCGCCGAGCTGGGGCTCGTCATCGTATGCCCCGACACCAGCCCGCGCGGCCCTGATGTGCCGGACGAAAAGGACAATTGGCAGTTCGGCTGCGGCGCCGGCTTCTACCTCGACGCCACGCAGCCGCCTTATGCGAAAAACTACCGCATGTACTCCTACGTCACCGAGGAATTGCCGGCGCTCGTCGCCGCGAATTTTCCGGTCGACATGTCACGCCAGTCGATCTTCGGCCACTCGATGGGCGGGCATGGCGCGCTGACGATCGCGCTGAGGAACCCCGAGCGCTTCCGGAGCTGCTCGGCTTTCGCGCCGATCGTGCAGCCGACGACGGCGGGCTGGTCTCGGCCGGCATTCGAGAAATATCTGGGACCGGACGAAAGGAGCTGGCGCGCCTATGACGCCACGCTTCTCATCGAGGATGGCTGTCGTTACGGTGAGCTGCTCGTCGACCAGGGCACGGCCGACGGCTTCCTGCAGGATGGCTTGCGCCCATGGCTGCTCGAGGACGCCTGCAGGAAGGCGGGCATCGCGCTGACGCTGCGCATGCAGGAAGGCTACGACCATTCCTACAACTTCATCTCGACCTTCATGGACGACCATCTGAAGTGGCACGCGGCGCGACTGGCGAGGTAGCGGAAGCAAGCCGGCGCCGGTGGTAAGCTTCAGATCAGAATCTCGGCCCCGCCACCATCCGCGCGACCCGCGCCATGTCCGCGCTCATCTCGCGGTCGTCGTCGAGCGGGGCGACGAGCGCGCGCACGGCGGCATAGCTGCGTTGCGGGCCTTCGCCCATGCTGTCGACCACGCCGCGCAATTCCACGCCTGTCGCCGCGAAAATCAGTTCCATCGCAACGAGGTAGCGCAGGCGCTCGATGATGCCGGCGGTCTTGGCCACCACCCGGGGCGCCATCGACGACTGGTCCTCGATGCCGTCCGAGACCGCGAGCGGGCTGAGCGACATCGGATTGGCGAGGTGCCGGATCTCGGCCTCCAGTGCCGCGACCGGTTTCTGCAGTTCCGCGTAGCCCTGGCGGCTCCCGCCCCTGGCCGACAAGAAGCGCGGCAGTTCCGCCACCGTCGGCGACATCAGCTTCATCGAGCGGTTGGCGGTGGCGACCGCGCAATGCGCCAGAGCCTGGCCAAGCTGTTCCCAGGCCAGCGTGAAGGCCGTGAGGTCGAAATTGCCGTTTGAAACCACCCGCTCAGCCGCCGGCAGGATCACCGGGTTGTCGCCGGAATGGCCGAGCTCGATCTCCGTCGCCAGCCTGGCCTGCTCGAATGCGTTGAGCAGGCCGCCCCACACCTGCGGCACGCAGCGGAAACTGAGCGGGTCCTGCAGGCGCCGCGCGGCGGTCTCGTGCCAAAGCCCGCTTCCGGACAGTTCCGCCCTGAGCCGCGCGCCGATCTCGCATTGCCCGAATGCCGGCCGCGCAGCCAACGCATCCTCGTCGATTGCCTTGAGGGTGGAGCGGAACGCCTCGTAGTTGAGGGCCACGGCCGCCAGCGACCAGTCGATGAGGCAGGCGACGTCTTCGAGCGCCAGGCACGCCGTTCCGGTGGAAAGGCTGTTCGCCACGATGATGGCGTGGCCGTCCTTTTCACGCAGGTCGAGCGGCTCGAGCCCGGCAAGCTTCAGCGCTTCGGCCGCCGGCATGATCCTGCCCTGGAATTCGGCCTCGCCGTCGCCACCGAGCGCCCTCGCCATATGGCCGAGAGGAGCAAGGTCGGCCGCCCCGATCGATCCCCAACTGGGTATCACCGGGTGGACACCGGCGTTGAGCGCCGCAAGCAGGCCCATGACAACCCGCTCGGAGGCGCCGGTGCCGCCGGCGGCCATGCCGCAAATGCGCGCCGTCATCAGCGCCCGCACCGCCTCAGTCGGCAGGGCCGGGCCGGCGCCCATCGAGTGGCTGAGCGGCACGCTGTGCTGGAAGGCGATCAGATCGGCCTCGGCAAGCGGGGTGTCGACACAGGCGCCAAGGCCGGTGGTGACGCCGTAGAGCGGCTTGCCGAGCTGGGTGAGGCGCTCGATGAGCGCGCGGCTGGCGCGGATGCGGCGCATGGCCTCCTCGCCCAGCACGAGGCGGGCGTTGCGCCGCGCGATCTCGGCGACATCGGCCGCGCTGAGCGGCCTGGCGTCAAGGACTATCACCCTGGCTGTCATGTCCTTGCATCTATCCCAAGATCGGTGCCGCGCAAATGTGCCACGCCGCTCCTCGACACGGCGCAGTGTCATTGCGGCGCCTGTGCCTCTGGAGTATTTTAGAACTTGATTGGATGAGACGCACGACCGCCGTCGTTATGGATGCGGTCTGCTTCGATCCCGGCAGATTGTGAACTCTTTAACAGACCTCGGCGCCGCAAGCTGCATTGCTGCGGGCGACAGGTCATAGCAGTTAAGGATTTGCCATGCTGCGATGCTGCGCGTTCCTTGCAGCCTTGATCCTCGTGGGCTTCACGCCGTTCGAAGCCCATGCCGATCGCCGGGTTGCCTTTGTGATCGGCAATTCCGAATACCGCGACATCCCGGCCCTCAAGAACCCGGACAAGGATGCCGAGGATGTGTCGAACACGTTCCGGCTGGCCGGCTTCGACGTGTTCGTCGCCAAGGACCTCACCAAGCTTCAGTTCGAGGAGCAGTTCCGCAACTATCTCGCCGCGGCCGACGGCGCGGATTTGGCGGTCGTTTATTATTCCGGCCACGGCTTTCAGATCGGCGGCGAGAATTTCCTGATCCCGGTCGATGCCTCGCTGAAGGCCGCGGCCGACATAGAGGTCCAGGCCATCAAGCTCGACGACGTGCTGGAGCAACTGCGCTCCAAATCGAAGATCCAAGTGATCATCCTCGATGCCTGCCGCAACAATCCCTTCCCGCGCAAGGACTATTGGCTGCGGGACCAGCTGATCGCGGCCGGCGGCAGCGGCCTTGCGCAGGTGAAGAGCTCCTTGAATACGCTGATCGCCTTCGCCACCGAGCCGGGCGCGGTCGCCTATGACGGAACCGGCGACCTCAGCCCCTTCTCGTCCGCCTTTTCCCGCCGCGCGCTGGCGCCCAACCAGGAGATACGCACGGTGATGGCGGCGGTTCGCCGCGACGTGGTCAAGGCCACTGACGGCAAGCAGGTTCCGTGGGAAAACTCCTCGCTGATCGACGAGGTCGTGCTGATGCGCCGCGCCAGCCGCCCGGCGCTGCCGCCGGTGCTGGAAAAGGTCGTGCCGTCGGGCGTCGGGCCCGTCGCGCTGGACCTGCCAGAACCGGTCGATGTCGACGGCGGTGCAATCACCGTCAGCATCGAACGGCCGCCTGCGCTTGGACGACTGATGCTGGACGGCAAGCCTGTCGCAACGGGCGAGCCGATCGCCGGCAAGGATCTGCCGCGCCTCGAGATGGACGTGCCGAAGGGCTCCGGCGCGCAGGAAGAGGTCGACATGCTGGCCTATGCCACGCGCGACAATTGGGGCGGCGGATCCCAGGGCATACTGGTGTTCCGCGTCAAGAATGGCGAGGGCGCCGAGGGGCAGCAGCTCATGGCCTCGCTCGAGGCCGAACAGAAGCAGCAGGTGATGGAGCGCGGCATCCATATCGCCGGCGCCGCCGAGGCGATCGAAAAGCGCGATATTGCCGTCCCGGTCGGCGTCGGCCCGGTGCCGCTGAAGCTGGAATTCCCGACAAAGGATCCGGCGGTCAGCCTGAAGCTCGCCAGCTATCCGGCAACGGGAACGCTGTCTCTGCCGGATCGAACCCTGACTCCGGATTCCAGCCTGATGGCCGATGAAGTCGACCATTTGCGCTATGAACCGCAGATAGGCGAAGCCAAGCCACTCATAGTCGGCGTCGAGATCAGGGCTGACAACGCTACGTCAAAGCAGGCAACGATGAAGCTGTCGCCAAGCGTCGAGCCCTGCGACAGGGAGGCCGGCGAGCCTCTCGACCTGCAGGGCGTCGTTCCCGGCCTGCTGCCGAACGAAATCAGCAGCAACGCCGTGGACGTCTGCCGGGCGGCGGTGAAAGCCTATCCGGACGTCGCCCGCTTCCGTTACGAGCTCGGGCGGGCGCTGCTTGTGGTCGGCAAGGTCGACGAGGCCAAGAAGGCGATCCAGGAGGCTGCCGACAAGGGGCATGTCCGCGCGGTGTTCGAGCTTGGCTACCTCAACGCGACGGGAACGGGAATGCCCGCCAACCGCAAGCAGGCCAACACCTTCTACGCAGCAGCGTCCGACAAGGGCGATCCCTATGGGATGACCTCGTGGGGTCGCGCCCTGTTCAACGGCTACGGCGTCGAGCGTGACACCACCAAGGGACTGGACCTGCTGCTGAAGGCGGCGGCGATGGGGCACACCTATGCCATGAACGATCTCGCCGCGATCTTCACGGAAGGTCGTAACGGCGTGCCTGCCGATCCGGCCCGCGCCGTTGCCTTCCTCAAGGCCGGCGTCGAACGGCAGGACATGTATTCGATGAACCTGCTCGGCCGCAATTATCTCACCGGCACCGGGGTCGAGAAGGATCCGAAGCAGGCGCAGTCGCTTTTCCAGAAATCCATGGATCTCGGCCAGCCCTACGCTCCCGGCAGCCTTGCGCGCATGTACAGGGACGGCGTCGGGGTGCAGCAGGATCTTGCCGAAGCGCAAAAGCTGTTCGAGCTGGCGACCGATCGCGGCGATCAGTCGGCTGCGTATGATCGCGCGGCTCTGGAGATGCAAAGAGGCGACAAGGCCGACCAGGCGGTTGCCGTGCGCTACCTCGCTTTCGCGGCCGCGCTCGATCTTCGCAACGAAATTCCGGACGCAAAAGCCACGCTGGCGAAATTCGGAGCCAAGGCGAAAACGGCGGCCCTGAAACAGATGCGTGGGGAACTCAAGTCGAAGATTTCGGCGGACGGCTCGTTGGACGATCAACTGGTCAAGACGGCCAGGGCGGTCTGGGAACAAGCCAACCCGCGTCGGGATTTGTTCTGATCAGCAAGGAGGCAATGTGGTGGGTTGGGCATCGAAACACGCAATCGTTGCAACGATCTTATCCGGCGCTGTCGCTGTCTCGGGGTGCACGACGGTGATGCCGAGGGTCGAGCCGGCGCCGACGGCGAAGTATAAGACGAAGGTCGTTCGCACGACGACAACGCCAAAGGTCGTCAAGCGGAAGAAGGTCACCGCCAAGAAATTGATCAAGCCCATGCAAAACGAAACCGCGCCTGTCATTGCGCCCTTGGG
>NZ_RZSL01000610.1:0-3457 GCF_003997355.1 Mesorhizobium sp. M1E.F.Ca.ET.041.01.1.1
CACTTTGCCAGGTATCGCGGGTATCGTGCTGACCATCGGCATGGCCGTGGACTCCAACGTTCTGATTTACGAGCGCATACGCGAAGAGCGACGAAATGGCCGCTCCGTCATCCAGGCGATCGACACCGGTTTCTCCAAGGCGCTGGCGACGATCGTCGACTCCAACGTCACGTCGCTGATCGCGACCGTGGTGCTGTTCTTTCTTGGCACCGGTCCGGTCAAGGGCTTCGCCATCACCTACGCCATCGGCATCCTGACCACGGTGTTCACCGCCTTCACCTTCACCCGGATGCTGGTCGCGATCTGGCTGCGCCGTGCCCGCCCGAAGGAATTGCCAAGGGCGCCCGTCACCTTCATCCCGCCGGGCACCAAGATCCCGTTCATGGGGATCCGCCGCTGGACGTTCGCCTTGTCCAGCGTGCTGTCGATCCTGTCGGTCGTCGGGTTCCTGACCATCGACATCAATTACGGCATCGACTTCAAGGGCGGCTCGATGATCGAGGTGCAGTCCAAGCAGGGCGACGCCGATCTCGGCGACATCCGCAGCAGGCTATCCGAGCTCAACATCGGCGAGATCCAGGTGCAGCAGTTCGGCGCCCCGAATGACGTCCTGATCCGCGTCGGAACACAAGATGCCGGCGAGAATGCCGAGCAGACGGTTATCGACAAGGTGAGGGGCGAGCTCCAGGATCAATACGACTTCCGTCGCGTCGAAGTGGTGGGTCCGACGGTTTCCGGAGAGCTGGCCAAGCAGGGCACGATCGCGATGTTGATCGCGCTGGTCGGCATCCTGCTCTATGTCTGGTTCCGCTTCGAATGGCAGTTCGCGGTGGGCGCGATCGTCGCGACCGTCCACGACGTGGTGATGACGATCGGCTTCTTCGTCATATCCGGATTGGAGTTCAACCAGTCGTCGCTGGCGGCGATCCTGACCATCATCGGCTACTCATTGAACGACACGATTGTCGTCTATGACCGCGTTCGCGAGGATCTCAGAAAATACAAGAAGATGCCGCTGCCGCAGCTCTTGAACAATGCCATCAACGAGACGCTGTCGAGGACGACGCTGACCTCGGTCACGACATCGCTGGCGCTGTTGGCTCTGGTGCTGTTCGGCGGCGAGGTGATCCGTTCCTTCACGCTGGCGATGCTGTTCGGCGTGGTGTTCGGCACCTATTCGTCGATCTTCATCGCCGCGCCGCTGCTGATCCTCTTCAAGTTGCGGCCGCAATCCGCGACCGCCGAGGAGACGAAGACGGCGAACGGCAAGGCCGTGACGACCTGACGCCGTCAGAGCCGGATGATTTCAGGTCGAGTCGACCTGAAATCTGAATCCGGCTCTGAATCAAAGAGATAGAGCATGATATCGTCCGAAAACCGCTCCACACTTTTCGGCATCATGCTCTAGACCCATGGCCAAAGGCATCATCATCCGCGAGGCGCATTTCCCGGGCAGGGCGCCGATTGAGGCTTATGGTAATGGCGGCTTCCGCTTTGCCGACATGTCGCATCGCGGATCGCTTTTGTGCCTGCCGTCGGGCATTCATGGCTGGGAGCCGGCCGATCCGCTGGCGCTGAAAGCCTCGGACTTCGACAAGCTTTTCGCCCAAGCGGACAGGGTTGAGATCCTGCTCGTCGGCACCGGCAAGGATCTGCGGCCGCTGCCGGGTGCACTGCGCGCCGCGCTCAAGCAAGCCGGCATCTCTGCCGATCCGATGTCGACGGGGGCGGCCGTGCGCACCTACAACGTGCTTCTGGCCGAGGACCGCGCCGTGGCCGCAGCGCTGATTGCCGTCGATTGAATGGCAGGCGGCTCAACCATCGTCATGGACGCGGTGCGCGCCGCCGACCCTGACCGCTACCTCTCCGCGCTCTACGCGCCGGCCGACAGGCGCGACGCGCTGCTCGCGCTCTATGCCTTCAATGCCGAGATCGCCAGCGTGCGCGACCGCATCCATGAGCCGCTGCCGGGCGAGGTCCGGCTGCAGTGGTGGCGTGATGTCATCATGGCCGAAGGCGGGGCGGAGACCGGTCATCCGACCGCCGATGCGCTGAGGGCTGCGGTCGCAGCCAGCCACCTGCCGAAGGCGGCCTTCGACAACATGCTCGAAGCGCGCATCTTCGACCTCTATGACGACCCGATGCCGTCGCGGACCGACCTCGAGGGTTATTGCGGCGAGACGGCCGCGGCGCTCATCCAGCTTGCGGCGTTGGTGCTCGATCCAACTGCCGCGCCACGCTTTGCCGAACTGGCGGGCAGGGCAGGCTGCGCGCAGGCGATCACCGGCCTGCTGCTTTTGTTGCCGCTGCATCGCAGGCGAGGCCAATGCTACGTGCCCGCCGAGATCCTGGCAGCCGCGGGAACGACACCGGAAGAGTTCGTCAAGGGCGACGGCGGTCCTGGCGCGGAGCGCGCAGTGGCGGCGATGATTGCGCTGGCGCGAGAGCATCTCGGCGCTTTCGAGAAGGGCGCGCCGGCTCTCCCCGTTTCGCTGCGCCCCGCGTTTCTGCCACTTGCGCTGACGCGCGCCTATCTCACCAGGATGGACAGCGCGGACCGCTCCCCACGCGTTGCGACTGCGACGCTCTCGACCTTGCGGCGGCACTGGCTGCTCCTGCGTCATGCCATGCGCGGCTGGGCGCCTCTTTGACGTAAACGTCAATCGTGCTAGGGATTCCGTCGCGTGGACTCGCGTCAGAGAAATGCGAGCCGCCGGAGGAGCCGCCATTCCATGACACTGCCAGTCCTGGTTGTCCTCGTCGTGTTCGGCATCGCGCTGTCGGTCGCCGCCGTGCATTTCACCGGTGGCACGACAACCGCGACGTTTGCCACTGCTGATCAGGCGCTCGCACGTTTTGCCCAAGACTTTCCGGACGAAAAGCCGGGTGCCGTGCGGCTGACATCGGACAGGCATGCCGCGTTCCTCGAACTCGGCTCGCAACGCTGCGGCATCGTTCACAGCATCGGCGACTGTTTCCTGACGCGCATCGTCACGCCGCGGGATGTTCTCGCCCTGGTGCGGGAAGGGAGCGTGGTGTTGCTGCGGATGGATGATTTCACCTGGAAAGGCGGGCGGTTTGCCTTTGCCAACGAAGCCGACGCGCTGGCCATGGCGGCGGCGCTGCAAGCCCGCGATCGGACCCGAAAGGCGGCGTGATGGACGACTACAATTTTCCGCAAGTCACCCAGCTTGCCATCCCGTTCTTCGTCGCGGCGATCCTGATCGAGCTCTGGCTGGTGCGCACCGGCCGCGCCAAGGGATCGTTCGAGACGCGCGACACGCTGGCCAGCCTGATGATGGGCACGGGCAATGTCGTCGCCGGTCTGCTGCTCGGCGTCGTGTCCTATTGGGCGCTGGTGTGGCTCTGGCAGTTCCGCTTCTTCAATCTCGGCCTGTCGGTCTGGGTCTTTGTCGCCGCCTTCCTGCTCGATGACCTGCGCTACTACGTCTATCAC
>NZ_RZSL01000611.1:0-3455 GCF_003997355.1 Mesorhizobium sp. M1E.F.Ca.ET.041.01.1.1
ACTGTGCCGTCCTCGCCGACAAATTTGATCGTCAGCTTGCCCTTGCCGGGATAGCGGAAATCGGTGGCGCGGTACTGGTCGCCGAAGGCATGACGGCCGACGACGATCGGCTTGGTCCAGCCCGGCACCAGGCGCGGCACGTTCTTCATGATGATCGGCTCGCGGAAGATGGTGCCGCCGAGGATGTTGCGGATGGTGCCGTTGGGCGACTTCCACATCTTCTTCAGCTTGAATTCCTCGACGCGGGCCTCGTCGGGCGTGATCGTCGCGCATTTCACGCCGACGCCGTATTTCTTGATGGCGTTGGCCGAGTCGATGGTCACCTGGTCGTTGGTGTCGTCGCGGTGCTGGATGCTGAGGTCGTAGTAGTCGAGCTTGATGTCGAGATAGGGGTGGATCAGCTTGTCCTTGATGAACTGCCAGATGATGCGGGTCATCTCGTCGCCGTCGAGCTCGACGACCGGGTTCGCCACCTTGATCTTCGCCATGGAAAGAATGCCTCGTTGCTGGAGGATATGAACGGCCTTGCCCGCATGGTTTCGGCCGAGGTTGCGGAGCGTATATCAAAGCCTTTTTGAGCGCGCAAACCGCGATCCCTACCATTATGGACGAGTGCCGCGCTTGTGAGTGCTTCATTTTCCGGGCCGGATATGGCAGGGGACGCCGAAACGCCGCAAACCCCGGTTACCGAAAGCCATGCCAACCGCAAAAGACCCCGCCAAGACCACCGGACCGGCGATCATCCTCGTCGAGCCGCAACTCGGCGAGAACATAGGCATGGTCGCCCGCGCCATGGCGAATTTTGGCCTTTCCGAGCTGCGCCTGGTCAATCCGCGCGACGGCTGGCCGAGCGAGAAGGCGCGGGCCGCCGCCAGCCGCGCCGACCATGTTATCGATGCAACGAAGGTGTTCGACGATCTGGCCTCGGCGGTCGCCGATCTCAACTTCGTCTTCGCCACCACGGCACGCGAGCGCGACGGCTTCAAACCGGTGCGCGGTCCCGTGGAAGCGGGCAGGGCGCTGAGAGCCCGCGTCGAGGCCGGGCTGCGCACCGGAATCCTGTTCGGCCGCGAGCGCTTCGGCCTCTATAATGATGAGGTCGGCCTTGCCGACGAGGTCGTCACTTTTCCTGTCGATCCAGGCTTTTCCTCGCTCAACATCGCGCAGGCGGTGCTTTTGATGTCCTATGAGTGGATGAAGTCCGGTCTTGCCGACGAGACCACGACCAATTTCTCCGGACCGGAGCTGGTTCCGGCGACCAAGGAACAGTTGCACAGCCTATTCACCTATCTGGAAGGCGCGCTCGAGGCGCGCGGCTATTTCCGGCCGGAGGAGAAGAGGCCGAAGATGGTCGACAATCTGCGCGCCGTGCTGACGCGGGCAGGATTCGCCGAGCCGGAACTGAAGGTGCTGCGCGGCATCATCTCGTCGCTCGACCGGTTCTCTCCGGCAATGCCGCGCGGCGACGGCTCGCCGGGAGACGATCCCAGGCGGCTGCCGGCCGCACGGAAACGAGCGGCGGACAAAGAAAGTTAAAATCTGTAAGCCCTGAGCCTTCGAAGTAACCGAATATTATTCGGTTTTGGTCCATCGTTATTGCAACGGTGGGGTGGCATATGTTCACGTCCAATATCGGCCGTCTGCGTTTCTTCTTCTATTCGTTCGCTCTGTTCATAGCGGAGGCGGTGGCGATCGTGCTCTGCATCGCCGTAACGATCGGCTTTGCGGGATTGATCGATTCGATGCCGGGTTCGTCGCGGCAAGGGTTGGCCGGCGCCGCGCTCATTGTGTCTCTCCTCTTCGTTGCGCTGCGCGGCAACATCGCCTGGCGCCGCAGCCGCGATGCCAATGGGGCCAAGTGGATCCTTTGGGCCTACATCGTCCTTTCCGCCATCTACGCTTTCCTGCAGGCCGGCACGCTGCTGGTGATCGATTTCGGCAATCCGGAAAGCACGCCAAGCGGCCTGAACCTGCTCGGCCTCTCCATTTTCGGCCTCTGGTGCACGATCCTGTGGGCGAAGCCTGTCGCCGGCAGCAATATCAATGAGTTGACAGAGGTTTTCGACTTCGAAGGTTCGTTGCCGGCACCAGCTCGCGCCGAGCGCACGACAACGAGCGTCGCTACCGCTGCGCCGCGCGCTGCCGCGCGTTCCGCGCCGGCGCCGCAGCCGTTTGGCCGGCCGAAGCCCGCGGGGTTCGGCAAGCGCGGGCTCTGAGCAATTTCAAGACTGCGCAAAAGCTGCTGGCATTTGCCACTTCAACACCATGATAGTTCAAGATAGAAGCGCCGTTGGCCAAATCACGGGCCAAGGTCTGCTTTTGGTCCGATGACAATGAATGATCGATCAAGCCACAGCCCGATCCTGATGTTCGATTCCGGTATCGGCGGGCTGACGGTGTTGCGCGAGGCACGCGTCCTGATGCCGGACCGTCGCTTCATCTATGTCGCCGACGACGCGGCATTTCCTTATGGTGCTTGGGAAGAGCCGGCGCTCAAGGAACACATCCTTTCGCTGTTCGGCAAATTGCTCGACCGCCTGCAGCCGGCGATTTCGGTCATCGCCTGCAACACCGCTTCGACCCTGGTGATCGATGCGCTGCGCGAAAAATTCCCCGGCCATCCCTTCGTCGGCACCGTGCCGGCGATCAAGCCGGCCGCGGAGCGCACGCGTTCCGGCCTGGTCTCGGTGCTGGCGACGCCGGGCACGGTGAAGCGCCAATACACGCGCGACCTGATCAGCAAATGGGCGCAGAAGTGCCATGTCCGGCTGGTCGGCAGCGACAGGCTGGCGGGTTTGGCGGAGATCTACATGCGCGAGGGCTTTGTCGATGAGGAGGCCGTGCGCGCCGAGATCGCGCCCTGCTTCATCGAGCGCGACGGCATGCGCACCGACATCGTCGTGCTCGCCTGCACGCATTATCCGTTCCTCGCCAACCGCATGCGCAAGACGGCGCCCTGGCCGGTCGACTGGATCGATCCGGCGGAAGCCATCGCGCGACGGGCCATGTCGCTGCTCGAACCCGTCAGCGAACCGTCGGGGGAGAACGAGGCCGACATCGCGGTCTTCACCTCGGGCAAGGTGGATTTCGCCACGAAACGGCTCATCCAGGGCTTTGGATTGACCGCAGGCTAAAGCGCATCGCGATCTTTCAGGTTCGCTCCTTGCGCTTCAGGTTTTTGATTGCCCCGAACCGGTTCCCACTTTCGGGAGATACGCGTTAGCGCTGGAACTGCGGCCTGTGCCGCAGCGTTCTCCTCACAGCAAAGGAGGATCCACCATGCCTGCCACATCACAAGCTCAGCAAAAGGCGGCCGGCGCGGCACTCGCGGCCAAACGCGGCGAGATCAAGAAAAGCGAGCTCAAAGGCGCATCGCGCGAGATGTATGAATCGATGAGCGAGAAGCAGCTCGAGGAATTCGCCGAAACCAAGCGCAAGGGCCTGCCCAGCAAGAA
>NZ_RZSL01000612.1:0-3452 GCF_003997355.1 Mesorhizobium sp. M1E.F.Ca.ET.041.01.1.1
CGGCGAGGCTTTGCGCCTCCTCCGTCGTCGCCTCGCCATAGATGCCGCGCGGATCGGTTTCGCCGAAATGGATCTTGCGCGCTTCCTCGGCAAACTTGTCGCCGACATAGTCGGCATTCTCGCGCACTTTGTCGGCCAGCGCCTTGAGTTGCGCCAGCGCCTGCTTCTGCGCCTCGCCCATGGCTAAAGCCACCTTTTCTTGGCTGCGCGAGGTGGAAACGGCCGGCGCCATCAGCGCCTTCTGAACCTTGTGCGAACCGCAGGCCGGGCAATCGACCAAGCCGCGCTTCTTCTGCGTGTCGAAGTCGTCGTTGCTGCGGAACCAGGCTTCGAACTCGTGCTCGTGCTCACAGATAAGCGAAAAGCGGATCAAGAGGCTGCACCCCTGAGGCGCGGCGCCTCGCCCTCGCCGGCATTGACGGTGAAATCGCGCGCATTCCGGAGGTTGGGTATCTTGCGGCGCGCGGCGAGCGACTGCGCCGGATCAATCTCGGCGACGATCACGCCTGGCTCGTCATGCGCGGCCTCGGCGATGACGCGGCCCCATGGATCGACGATCAGCGAATGGCCATAGGTCTCGCGGCCGTCCTCGTGCAGGCCGCCTTGCGCGGCGGCGACGACATAGGCGCCATTCTCGATCGCTCGCGCTCTCAGGAGCACATGCCAGTGCGCCTCGCCGGTCTGGCGGGTGAAGGCGGCAGGCACCGAAAGCACCTCCGCTCTTGCCAGCGCCTCGGCGCGGAAAAGCTGCGGGAAACGCAGATCATAGCAGACGGCGAAGCCCAGCCTGACCCCTTCGATATCGGTCACCACCGCTTCCGTTCCAGGCTCATAGGAGGCGGATTCGCGCCAGCTTTCGCCATTGTCGAGGTCGACATCGAACATGTGGATCTTGTCATAATTGGCGACCGCGGCGCCGTCGGGGGCGAACAGGAACGCGCGATTGGCAAGCTTGCCGTCGGCGCGGCGGATGGCTGTCGAGCCGATATGGAGGTAGATGCCAAGCTCCTTCGCCAGCTTGCCGGCTGTCGAAACGACAATGTCCTTGTCCTCGGTGGTGAAGGCGGCGGCACCCGCTTCCTTGTCGCGCACGAGCGCGCCGGTCATCTCCGGCGTCTGGACATAGGTCGCGCCCTGGTGTGCCGCCTCGCGCACCAGCCTTTCCATGTCGGCAGCATTGCGTTCCGGGCTGGTCCCCGAACGCATCTGCACCGCTGCCGCCTTGAAAACACCCATGATCAAGCCCTCGCTCCGTTGGCAAGCAGCATGTCCAGCCGGCCCTGCGACTCCAGTTCATGGAGGTCGTCGCAGCCGCCGACATGCGTATCGCCGATGAATATCTGCGGAAAGGTGGTTCGCCCATGCGCCCGGGAAATCATTTCCTGGCGCAGTTCCGGCGAGAACGACGCGTCGTGCTCGGTATAGACCACACCCTTGCGCTCGAGCAGCCGCTTGGCGGCGGTGCAATAGCCGCACATCATCCGGGTGTAGATCGTCACGTCGACCATCGGTCAGTCATCCTGCCTGTGCATACCGCCCAGCGGTTGTGTGAAAACGACATGCACCAAAACTACAGCTAAACCCTATATAGTCGCGGACTCATCGGCCCGAAAGTCCCCAGGCAGGACGCGGGCGAAGGTCAGCACGTCGACTGCTCCGGCACCGCCCTTTTTCAGCGCCTTGGCCACCGCCCGCACGGTGGCGCCGGTGGTGAAGACGTCGTCGATGACGAGCACCCTGCGCCCAGCGATGTCGATCTCGGCTTCCGGCGGGACACGAAAAGCGGCGCGCACATTCTCCTCGCGCTCGTGCCGCTCCAGCCCGACCTGCTGGCGGGTAAGCTTGACGCGCCGCACCGCCGCCGGTGAAAAAGGCAGACCGCTCAGCTTCGATACCGCCCGCGCCAACTCCGCCGACTGGTTGAACTGTCTGCGGAAAAAGCGCCGCCAGTGCAGCGGCACCGGCACCACGACGTCGGCTTCGGTGATCAATTCCGCCCCGGCGCGCATCATCCAGCGCGCCATCCACGGCGCGAGATCGGTGCGATCCTGGTATTTCAGTCCTTGCACCATCTGGCGCGCGACACCTGAATAGACGACCGCCGCCCGCGCCCGCTCGAAAGGCGGCGGATCGGCGATCGCCTCGGCGGAGAGAAAACCCTCGCCCATGTCATGGATAAAGGGCGTACCCATCACCGGACACCAGGGCTTCTCCAGCAACCGGAGTTTCGGCCAGCAGGCGCCGCACAGCACGCCGGGCTGCGAAACGTGGCGGCGGCAGCCGGCGCAGACCGGCGGAAACAACATGCGCGCCGGCCAACCGAGCGCCTGCCGCGCCGTATCCTTGATCGCAATGGTCTTGATCTTGTGCACCGGATCGGCCACGTGAAGTGAAACCCCACGCCACCATAGCATCGGTCCGCCATGCGCGGGCAATAGGAATAGCCCATTGCAGTCCTTGATCGATACGGAGCTTTGGCTTGCACACAAGCGCCGGGCACTCGCTCGTCCCGTCGAAGGCGCCGATTTCCTGATGCGGCGGGCGGCGGAGGACCTTGCAGACCGGCTGGGCGCCGTTGAGCGAAGGTTCGGCAAGGCGGCGGCGCTGTTCTGCCAGACATCGGCCGCGACCAAAGTGCTCGCCGGCAGCGGCAAGGTGGCCGACATCGTTCGCGTGGAGACGGACCAAGCCTTCCTTGCCGGCGAAACTGGTGTCGTCGTCCCGGCGGAAACCGTGCCGTTCGAAGCCGAAAGCCTCGATCTCGTCGTCTCGCTGCTGTCGCTGCAGGCGATGAACGACATCCCCGGCGTGCTCGCGCAGATTCGTCGCGCGTTGCGGCCCGACGGGCTGTTCCTTGGCGCATTGGCCGGTGCAGGCACGCTTGCGGAGCTGCGCGAAAGCCTGCTTGCCGCCGAGACCGAGCTTCATGGCGGCGCGAGCCCTCGCGTTCTTCCGTTCACCGATGTGCGCGACGCCGGCGCATTGCTGCAGCGTGCAGGCCTGGCGCTGCCGGTCGCCGACGTCGAGACGGTCACGGCGCGCTACTCCTCGCTGTTCGGCCTTGCCGCCGATCTGCGCGCCATGGGCGAGACCAGCCCGCTGTTCGATCGCAGCCGGCGACCCGCCACCAGGCGGCTGTTCGCCCGTGCCGCCGAAATTTATGCCGAACGGTTTTCAGACCCGGACGGCCGCATCCGGGCGAGCTTTTCGATCGTGTGGATGTCCGGCTGGGCGCCCGACGCCTCGCAGCAGAAGCCGCTCAAACCCGGCTCGGCCAAGGTCTCGCTGAAGACGATCCTGGAGAAGCCGACGGGGCATTGACCGATCGGCCCCGCGGTCCGGAGCAATTCCAGGAAAAGCGTGTACCGGTTTCCGTCGGAAATTTCGTAAAAACAAATAGTTAGAGCGGTTCAGCGATCCCGCCAACGCCGGACCGCTAATGCGGTCAGTGC
>NZ_RZSL01000613.1:0-3437 GCF_003997355.1 Mesorhizobium sp. M1E.F.Ca.ET.041.01.1.1
GCTCAGGCGTGCTCAACCTCGGCGTCGAAGGCATGATGATCATGGGCGCCGTCGGCGGCTTCGGCGCCGGCTATCTCACCGGGTCGCCCTGGATCGGCCTACTTGCCGCGATCATCGTCGGCGCGCTGTTTTCGCTGCTCTTCGCCGTGATGACGCTATCCTTGGCCACCAACCAGGTGGCGACCGGCCTGTCGCTCACGCTGCTCGGCCTCGGCCTCTCCGGCATGATCGGCACCAGCTTCGTCGGCCAGCCTGGCGTCAGGCTGCCGAACCTCGATATTCCCGGCCTCAGCTCGATCCCGGTCGTGGGCAAGCTGATCTTCGGCCAGGACCCGCTGTTCTACATCTCGATCGCGCTCACCGCCGCCGTGATGTGGTTCCTGTTCAGGACCCGCACCGGCCTCACGCTGCGCTCGATCGGCGACAGCCACTCTTCGGCGCATGCGCTCGGCATCAAGGTCATCCGTTACCGCTATCTCGCCGTGATCTTCGGCGGTGCCTGCGCCGGTCTTGCCGGCGGGCACCTGTCGCTGGTCTACACGCCGCAATGGGTCGAGAACATGAGCGCCGGCCGCGGCTGGATCGCGCTGGCGCTGGTGGTGTTCGCGTCCTGGCGGCCGTGGCGGGTGCTGGCGGGCGCCTACATCTTCGGCGCGGTGTGGATCGGCCAGCTTCATGCACAGGCTTTTGGCATTCCGGTGCCTTCGCAGTTTCTTTCTTCGCTGCCCTATCTGGCAACCATCGTGGTTCTCGTTCTAATCTCGCGCAACAAGCGGCTGACGATGATGAACACGCCGGCTTCGTTGGGGCAGCCATTTGTTCCGGATCGTTGACAACAACAAAAAGACGGGAAGCTCCAAGGCTCAATTCAGAGAGGTAACACGATGAAAAAACTGCTTATTGCGCTTATGACCACGACCGCGGCGCTGTCGCTGGCGGCAACCGCCGAGGCGGCCGACAAACTGAAGGCCTGCTGGGTCTACACGGGTCCGATCGGCGACTTCGGCTATTCCTACCAGCATGACCAGGGCCGTCTGGAAGTGGAGAAGGCGCTCGGCGACAAGGTCGAAACCGCCTATCTCGAGAACGTCTCGGAAGGCCCCGACGCCGATCGCGCCTTCGAGCGCCTGGCGCGCGAGAAGTGCAAGATCATCTTCGGCACGTCCTTCGGCTTCATGGACGCCGAGGTGAAGGTCGCCAAGAAGTTCCCCAAGGTGATGTTCGAGCATGCCACCGGCTACAAGACCGGCAAGAATCTCGGCATCTACAATGCACGCTTCTATGAAGGCCGCTACGTGCTCGGCCAGATCGCGGCCAAGGAATCGAAGAAGGGGCTGGCCGGCTACATCGTCTCCTTCCCGATCCCCGAGGTGGTGATGGGCATCAACTCCTTCATGCTCGGCGCGCAGTCGGTCAATCCCGACTTCAAGGTCAAGATCGTGTGGGTGAACTCCTGGTTCGATCCGGGCAAGGAAGCCGACGCCGCCAAGGCGCTGTTCGACCAGGGCGCCGACATCATCGTCCAGCACACGGACTCGACCGCCGCGCTGCAGGTCGCCGAGGAGCGCAAGCTGCACGGCTTCGGCCAGTCCTCCGATATGATCAAGTTTGCGCCGAATGCGGCCTTGACCTCGCTGACCGACGAGTGGGGTCCGTACTACATCAGCCGCGTTCAGGCGGCTCTCGATGGCACCTGGAAGCCGGACAATGTCTGGCTCGGCATCAAGGACGGCGCCGTCAAGCTCGCACCCTTCACCAATATGCCCGACGACGTGAAGGCGATGGCCGAGGCGACCGAGAAGAAGATCGCCGGCGGCTGGAACCCCTTCACGGGCCCGGTGTCAAAGCAGGACGGATCGCCGTGGTTGAAGGACGGCGAGGTGGCCGACGACGGCACGCTGCTCGGCATGAATTTCTACGTCAAGGGCGTCGACGACAAGCTGCCGCAGTAGGCGTCGACGAACGTTTGAACCGGGGAGGGCGCCTTGCGGCGCCCTCATTCGTTTAAAAGGTCAATTGGCAAGACTTTTCCGCCTCGGGTAGGAGTTGTACCTGGCTTTTGCCAGTCGGCTAAAGATCGTTAAGCGGCCCTGCGTGCCAGGTATTTAAGATAATTTCGCTTCTCATTTTTCTAAACTCGGGTTCTTTTACGAAACAGATACAATATCTTTTCAGATCCGTAATCGCTTTCACATACACCGACGACCTCTGCTTCCATTCTTGTCGTGCAACTGAGACGAAATCAGCTGACGTGACGAGCGTCTGCAGAAGGGGGTTGTATGCAACTGAATAAAAAGCTCCTGGCGATCATCGGGAAACGCTTTCCCGCCATCTACGATGTGATCCCGCGCGGACCACAGGGTGGGCTTGTGCGGGTCGCACTCAATCCGCAGCCGCTGCCGCCGCATGAACTGGGCGCAGCGGTCGCTGACGAATTTGTCCGCCATGCGTGGGTGGCCGAGCGAGGCGGGCTCGATATGAAAGCGTTGTTGAGCGACCTCGATGACTGGTGCCCCACACGGCCGAAGATACCGAAGCTTCCCCCTTGGTGGGGACCGTTTCCGGAGCCGGAGCCGCGCCCCGATTGGTTCGTGGACTACCATTTGGGATTTGCCACACGGCTGTCGGCGGTCGCAACAGGCACACGCCTCGATGAGACCCTCGATCGGGTGATCGACCGTTCCCTGGCCGCAATCGAGGCGGTGAAGCTCTGACGAGATGCTGCCAGAGCCGAGGACTGCGAACAGTCGAAGGGCGCCGCGAGGCGCCCTTTTCATTGAGGTGTCTGCTTTCGCGCGGGTGTTATACCGCCGAGCCGTAGAGATCGTAGGCGTCGACGCGGTCGATCTTGACCGTGACGATGTCGCCGGCGCGCAGCGGCCGGCGCGACTGGATGTGCACGGAGCCATCGATCTCGGGCGCGTCATATTTGGTGCGGCCCTTCGCCGAGGTGCCGTGCGCCTCGTCGATCAGCACCGGCAGGCGCTTGCCGACCTTCTTGGCGAGCTGCGTCGCCGAGATCTTCTGCTGGCGCTGCATGAAGCGGTGCCAGCGTGCCTCCTTGATCTCCTGCGGCACCTGCTCGAGGCCGAGGTCGTTGGAGCGCGCGCCCTTGACCGGCTCGTATTTGAAGCAGCCGGCGCGATCGATTTTTGCTTCGTCGAGCCAGTCGAGCAGCATCTGGAAATCGTCTTCCGTCTCGCCCGGGAAGCCGACGATGAAGGTGGAGCGGATGGCGAGATCCGGACAGACCTCGCGCCAGCCGCGGATGCGCTCCAGCGTCTTCTCGCCATGCGCGGGACGGCGCATGTTCTTCAGCACCTGCGGCGAGGCATGCTGGAAGGGGATGTCGAGATAGGGAAGGATCTTTCCGTCCGCCATCAGCGGGATGACGTCGGCGACATGCGGGTAGGGGTAAACATAATGCATGCGTATCC
>NZ_RZSL01000614.1:0-3413 GCF_003997355.1 Mesorhizobium sp. M1E.F.Ca.ET.041.01.1.1
GACACGGTGGATACCGCATTGAGGCTCCGTCAGGGTCTGCTCGAAATCGACCGGCTCTCGGTCGGCGGGCTTGCCGGCGCATCGATCAGCGCCACCGGGCGCGTCAAGGATTTTCCGGAAAGCCCGACCGGCAAGCTCGACGCTTCCGTCGTGGCCGTGGATCTGAAGCCGCTGATCGACGTCGCGGCGCGACACTATCCGGACAATCAGCTTCTGAAGGGCCTGGCTGCTCGTGCGGCCGCCTATCCCGAACTGTTCCAGGATGCCCGTATCGACCTGGTCACGAGTGCCGCCGACAATGGCGACGGCACGACGGGGCTCGCGCTCTCCGCGCAAGGCAAGGCCGGAGGCTCCGCCTTTTCGGCCTCGCTTTCTGGCAAGGGGACGACAGATCGGCTTCTCGATGCGCCGGTATCGCTGACCTTCAATGCCCGCAACGAGAACGCTGCCACGTTGCTCGCGCTTTACGGATTGCCGGCGCTGCCTCTCGGCATGCTCGGACAGGCGACCACGGATCTCTCGGCGAAAGGCTCGCTGGGCGGCGGTCTGGCGACCAGCTTCAACCTGACGGCCGACGATTTCAGGGCGAGCTTTGACGGTACCGTCGCCGAGACACAGCAAGGCGCCACGGCGAAGGGCAAGGTCAATCTCGACGCCGCCGATATCGAGCCGTGGCTGATGACGACAGGCGTCGGGCTGCCCGGCATGGGAACCGGCACTTCGGCATCGCTGGCCGCCGATGCCGATTTCGGCAATGGGCTTCTGGTGCTGAGCGGGCTCACCGGCGCGATCAACAAGGCCGCAGTGTCCGGCGACGTCAATGTCGACATGAAAGATGGGCTGCCGCATCTCGCGGGCGCGCTGGCGCTCGACGAACTCGATCTCGACCCGCTGGCGGTGTCGCTGTTCGGGGACCAGTCCTTCACATCCGACAAGAGCGGCTGGCCGACCGCGCCGTTCAGCCAAAAGTCGACCCTGCCGTTCAGTGCCGATCTCGATCTCGATACGGCCGCCCTTGCCGCCGGGCCGTTCGCCACCGCGCATGACGCGGCCTTGTCGCTGAAGCTCGACCAGGAAGGCATCCATGTCTCGAACCTCAAGGCCACGCTCTATGGCGGTGCGCTGACCGGGCTGTTCGAACTCAAGAACACGGAAGGCACCGGTCTGTTTTCGGGTCAGTTGAAGCTGGCCGGCGGTGATCTTTCCGTGCTGCCGGGTTCGGGCGTCAGCGGCAGCGGCGATATTTCCGCGGCGCTGTCGACCAGCGGCAAGTCGGTCGATGCGATGATTGCCGCCTTGTCCGGGTCAGGCACCGCGGCGCTGAAAGGCTTGAACATCACGGGTATCAATCCCGACGCCTTTGCCGCCATCATTGCCAGGGCCGACGCGATCGGGCGCGATATCGACGCCGCCAAGACTGCCGGCTTCGCGCCTGAGATCGCCGGGGAGGGCCGTTTCGCGGCAGGTGACAGCGATATTGCCTTCACCGTTGCCAATGGGACGCTGCGCGCGCCGCCGATCAGCCTAGACAATCCAGCGGCGATGCTGACGGCCGACGTAACCGCCGACATCAACACAAGCACCGTTTCAGCAAGGGGCGCGATTACCTATCGTCCCGGCGACGAGGCGCTGGTCGGTTCCGCGCCGGCCGTGAATTTCAGCCTCGCCGGTCCGCTCGGTGCGACGACGCGTCAGTTCGACAGCGAACCGCTGGCGCAGTTCCTGACCCAGCGCGCGCTGGAGAAGGAACAGCAGCGGGTCGAGGCAATGCAGGCGGCGCTGCTCGAGAAGCAGAGGCTGCGGCGCGAGGCGCGCTACTACGCCGCGCTGCAGACCGAGCGCGACCGGGCGGCCGAAGAATTGCGCCGGCAGGAGGAAGAGGCGCGGCAGAAGGCCGAGGCTGAGGCCAAGGCGAAAGCCGAGGCGGAGGCACAGGCAAAGGCGGAAGCTGAGGCGCAGGCCAAAGCGGAAGAAGAGGCGAAAGCCAAGGCGGAGGCCGATGCCAAGGCTCAGGCCGAGGCGGAAGCGCGCGCCAAAGCGGAGGCGGAAGCGAAAGCCAAAGCGGATGCGGAAGCGAAAGCCGAGGCAGAACAACGGGCTGCCGATGAGGCGGCCAAGGCTCAAGCCGAAGCGGATCGCAAGAAGGCTGAACAGGCAAAGCTGGAAGCCCAGCGTAAGGCGGCCCAGCAAACGCCAAAGGTCGACCGGTCGCTTCCAGGCGTCAACGACAGTTCAGCGCCGGAGCCGCCGAAGCCCAAGGCCAATCCGTTCACGATCGACAATCTTTTGAAGTCGCTGGACGGCGGCTGAGACTCATCCAGTCAGGAAGCTCGCGAATTCTCCACACCGCCTGAAGCGATTCATCTCAGGAAGCCTTGCCGCGTTTTGCCCAGGCCAGCACGTAGAGCCTGAGCGCGGAGGACAGATTCGCGTCGCGGGTCCGCGTCTCGTCGATCTCCGCGACCAGGGCCGCGAGCGAAATCGATCGCTGCGCCGCGATCGTGACGAGGTCATCGTAGAAAGGCTGCTCCAGGGAGAAGCTGGTGCGGTGACCGCGGATTGTTACCGAACGTTTTTCGACCGCGGCCATCGGAGGCGCTCAGCGTCCGTCCGGATCGCCGGGCTTTTCTCGGCGATGGCCGTCGATGAATTTTTCCGTCCTGTCGGAGGTCACCCGGTCACGTTCGCGCTCGGCCTTGGAGCGGCCATGCAGCGCCCGGTTCTCACTGGCCAGGCGTTCCTTCTCGATGCGCGCTTTCTGCTTGCGGGCCCGGCGGAGATTGACGACCTCGCCCATCTCACCGGTTCACTTCTTGCGGAAGGCGTCGAGCGAAACCACGTCGGCGCTCTTGCCGCTGGTGTCGGCGACAGCCGGCTTCTTTTCGGCCTCGGCCGTCTTCTTCTTCGATTCCGGTTTCTTTTCGGTCACGACTGCGAGCGGCTCCGAGGCCGGCGCGGCATCGTCATCTTCCGCGGCATTCTCCGCCTTGACGTCGAATTCGAGCTCGAAATTCACCGAAGGGTCGTAGAAACCGCGCACGGCGGAGAAGGGGATCTCCAGCTTCTCAGGCACGTCGGAGAAGGAGAGTCCCACTTCGAAGCCGGTATCGGTCACTTTCAGGTCCCAATACTGGAACTGGATGACAATGGTCATCTGCTCCGGATAGCGCTCGCGCAGCCGCGAGGATATGCGCACGCCGGGCGCGCCGGTCAGGAAGGTGATGAAGAAATGATGGTTGCCGGGAAGGCCGGTGCGCGCGACTTCGGCCAGGACCTTGCGCATGACGCCGCGCAGGGCCTCCTGGGCCAGAATGTCGTAGCGGATGTGGTCGTCGGCCATGTGACGGTCGGGTTCCGTTGAATCGTCCGCATAGCTGTAATCAAGCTTGGGCGCGGCGTAAACCGCATATAGG
>NZ_RZSL01000615.1:0-3393 GCF_003997355.1 Mesorhizobium sp. M1E.F.Ca.ET.041.01.1.1
ATCCAGAGCATGATCTCGAAAGGTGGGAACCGGTTTTCGGAAAAGATCATGCTCCAACAAAAAAGTTAGGTCAGGGCTTCTTGGCGCCAAGATTGGGGAACAACTGCATGACTCCCCCGATGCAGGCGAGATAGAGCCCGGTGATGGTGATGCCGATCTTGGTGAAGTCGCTGACCTGCTCACCCAGGACGCCGATCTGGTTGTAGAAGCTGGCGAGTGCGGCCTGCGCCAGCGCAAGCGCGCCGAAGGCGCACCACAAAAGGGTAATGCCGAGATTGGCCGGCCTGAGCCTCACCACCCGCACCGGGTGGATGAAGTTGATCGGCAGGAAGGTGAGGATGCCGGCGACCACGACCACGGCGAAGGAAACCCACGGTCCCGGTTCGATGACGAAGAGCGTGAACACCACCATGTTCCAGACCACCGGGAATCCCTTGAAGAAGTTTTCCTTCGTCTTCATGCCGGTGTCTGCGTAGTAGATCGCGCTCGACACCACGATGATTGCCGCCGACAGGAAGGACAGGTTCTCGCCCATGAAGCCGCGCTGGTAGAGCGCGAAGGCCGGGATGAGCACATAGGTCACGTAGTCGATGATGTTGTCGAGCATCTCCCCCGACCAGGTCGGCAGGATCTCCTTGACTTCGAGCTTCCTGGCGATCGGACCGTCTATGCCGTCGACGAAGAGGGCCAGCCCCAGCCACCAGAACATCGCGGTCCAGCGCTCTTCGCTCGCCGCGACCAGCGATAGGAAAGCCAGGAACGAACCGGACGCGGTCAGCAAATGTACGGAAAAAGCGCGTGCCTGCGGCCACGTCACTTTCTTCTTGGGCCGCGGAATCCGCTCCGCGATCTTCTTGGCCGCTTTCCTGGCCGCTGTGTTCTTGCTCACGGTCCCCGCCAGTCCAGCTTGCATATCTCGGCCGAACGGCCGGCGAAATTCCAGTTGCGGCCAAAGGCGCGCATCTTGCTCTTGTCGGACTTCGCCACGATGATTTCCGGCGCGATCCAGTATTCGGAATTCGTGATCACGGTATCCTTCTCGCGGTCCTTGCCGGGGATAGGCGTCACCGCGCCGTCGATAATCCTCGGTATCTGGAAGACGCGCGTCTTGTCGCGCGTCTCGTAAGTGATCGGCACCTGCTCGATGCCGAGAAATTTGCCGACCAGGATCGACAGCAGCGATGTGGTCCCGCCGGCCTTGCCGGTGAAGATTTTTGTCAGGGCCTTCACCGCATAGACCGAGGCGCGCTTGTCGATGAACAGGCCTGCGGTCCAGTTGCCGCGACTCATATAGCCGGGGATTTCCATGACCAAGCCGAGATTGAGACCGGAGAGGTCGACCTCGCCGAAATGGCCGGCATCGATGCGGAAACCAGCCCAGGTCTGGCAATAGCCCTCGGTCGGCGGATGGCTGCCGAGCGACAAAACGCAGGGGCAAAAAACCGTGCAATTGCAGGAGAGTACCAGCTCTCCCTTCATCGCCCAGCTTTGGTCCGTCATCGAGTTCTCCCTCACGCCGAAACTAATAGCAGGGCGGCAGCCCACACAAGCAGTATCGCACCGGCCACCTGGCTTGCCACCCTGCCGGTGGTCTGTTTTTCGATCAGGGTGAACAGGCCGATCAGCGCCATCCAGAAGATGTTCATCGCGCCGACGGCGAACATCACCAGCATCAGCGCCCAGCAGCAGCCGAGGCACCAGACGCCCTGCTCCATCCCCAGGCGAAAGATGCGCCCGGGTTTCGCGCTCCAGTTGGCGAACAGGATCGAGAACGGGTTCCGGCATTTCTTCAGGCAGGCCTGCTTCAGACCGCTGAATTGATAGAGGCCGGCAATCGTCAGGGCGGCTGCCCCGGCAAGCCCGGCGACAGGATCGAGCACCTGCCCCGAGGCGGCAAAAGCATAGATCGTAAGCGTCAGCGCTGCGAACACCACCGAGGCGGCAAGCCAGGTCGCGAGGTATCCCACCACCAGAACCAGCGGATGGACCACCGGCTCCCTCTTGGTTCGGGCCGTATCCGCAATCTCGCAATAGGTTCGGATCATCGGCGCCGCCGAAGGCAGCATCGCCGCCACAGCCATCAGGAACCACATCAGGACGAGCGCCGCCTGCGCGCCCGCGGCGCCTGCAAGCGGAGCCGGCGTCAGGCACAAAGCGAAAAAGCGGTCGAGAAAACCCGGCAACGGCAATCGCGGCAGGTCTTTCAGCAGCGCATCGCCCGGAGCGCCGGCAAAGCGGCTTTCGGCGCCGCGGACTGCCATGGCAGCGAGGATGAACCAGGCAAGCACAATGCCCGCGCTGATGGTGATCGTCACCGCAAGGCGCGGGCTGCGCGCAAGTCCCGCCGTGGCGCGGCCGGCGCGGTCTAGATGACTGAAATCGTGCTCCTGGCCGGTCATGGCAATCGAATGGGCCGAATCGCCGCGTTGATCAACCCTGCCGATCTGCCCTATATCCGCATATAGGTCCGACGGGGCCGCCCATCACCCATGGAAGCCTGGCGTGGAGCAGAACGACAAAGCCCGCATATTGGTTGCCGGCAGCGGCCCGGCCGGCCTGATCGCAGCGCTCGGCTTTGCCGAGGCAGGCTTTGCCGTGACGCTGGCGGGCCCCGACGTCACCAGCAGCGACGCCCGCACCACCGCCCTCATGAACCCTTCGCTGAAGGTTCTCGACCGGCTGGGCGTGCTTGCCGAGCTCACGCCGCAGGCGGCGCCGCTCAAGGTGATGCGCATCGTCGACGCGACGCGCCGGCTGATCCGCAGCCCGACGGTGACCTTTCGCGCCAGCGAGATCGGCGAGGAGCAGTTCGGGCTCAATTTGCCGAACAATATCCTGATCTCGGTGCTCGCCAAGGCGGTTGCCGCCCATCCAGGCATCGAGTGGCGAAAGTCGATGGTGGAGACATGGCGGCTCGACGCCGACCAGGCCCATGCGAGCCTCGCCGATGGCAGCGAGGTCTCCGCGTCGCTGGCAGTCGCGGCAGACGGGCGCCTGTCGCCGGCACGGGAGGCGGCCGGCATAAAAGCCTCCGCGCGGCCCTACCCCCAGTCAGCGCTCGTCCTCAATTTCAGCCATCGCAGCGAACACGGCTTCATCTCCACCGAATTCCACACCGAGACCGGACCGTTCACGCAGGTGCCGCTGCCGGGCAAACGCTCCAGCCTCGTCTGGGTGGTGAAGCCGGAAACAGCGAAGGAACTCGCAGCACTCGACGATGCCGCGCTGTCCATCCGCGTCGAGGAGCAGATGCAGTCGATGCTCGGCCGGGTCTCGGTCGAGCCCGGCCGCCAGGTCTATCCGCTGTCGGCAGCCTCGCCCGGCCGCTTCGCGCAAAACCGCGTGGCGCTGGTCGGCGAAGCGGCCGGGCGAGGCTGCCGACAGCGGATAGAC
>NZ_RZSL01000616.1:0-3377 GCF_003997355.1 Mesorhizobium sp. M1E.F.Ca.ET.041.01.1.1
ATCGTGGTGCATTTTCCGGATCTGATTTGGATTATGCCCACTGTGGAGCAACAGCGCGGTCAGGTAGAGTTCGATCGCATGGATCGCCGCCAACCTGAAGGGAGCTCTGGTAAGCGGCTTGCCGGGCCGACCGAGTTGAAGAAGGTGGTTTGCGGCCTTGCGGTATTCTTCCGCCAGTTCGTGAACCTGCTGCGGGGATGCTAGCTCACCGGGGTATTTGCGTTCTTCGATCGCCATCTAGCACGTGCCATTTCCCTAAGAGCTATAGCCGCAAGTTGATCAGTATCAACAGCAAGAGGCCGGCAATGACCCATGCTGCAATTCGTATGGAGGACAGGAGGCCGACCGTTTGAGGGTCGGCGGCTAGCGGCCGGGGATCGGGTTGAGCCTGAACCATCCGGTCAGCCAAGTCTTCCGGGCTTGCATCACCGCTGTCAGTCCACTCCTCCGTGTCTTCCGCCGCCGCGGCGTGGCCACGGTCGGCCTGTTCCTCAGCGCTCTCCTTGTCGTGTATTTCGTCCGCCGCCCCCTCAGGCGCTTTCGGTGTAGCCTTCGAAAGTTCAAGCTCTCGGCGAATGTGGATCTGCGCGTATTGCGCTCGCCCGAGACGCGGAGGATCGATCTCGCAACCGGGTGGAACCTCGATCTTCTGGGCGCTTTTGTCGGCCAGTATCTTGATCCGATCTGTTGAGGTCGATGGCGACCAATCGGAATAGAAGCCGGGCACCCGGCCCACGAAGAGTGACACATCCTCCACGGCAGAGGTGGCAATCATCTCCACATACTGGGCAAACCTGTCAGGGTTCACAATCAGGTAGAAGCCAATGCAGTCGGGCGTGGTTTCTTCGCGGAAATCAATCTCCGCGGTGTAGCTTACGACGCCCCAAGCCAGGCATTGTTCCTGCTCGCCGTCGACCACGGATGGCATTATCGAAAGACTGATGTCAGTAATTGTCCGGTCGGTTCCGAACATCGAGTAAGAGGGAGGCCACGTCGCGCCGAAAGGAAGCAGTTTCGCGGATATGCCCTGCTTCGCGGTCACAGTGTTTATATCGTCCTGGGACGCACCTGGGAGGAGAGACCCGACGGTCAACGTGTCATGCAGGGTCAGTTCGGTTGCCTTGAAATAGAGCGTCCATTCCCAAGGTATTTGATCGCGGCCAATCTTTTTGCCATCGGCATCGACCTCTTGAAGTGACCACTCGTAGAGGTTCTTGTACTCGGACTCAGGACAAAGAATGACCCGTCGATCGACACGGTTTTCCAAGGAAGCCTCCTTCCGCTGGGGCAAAGAGCAGAGTACGACTTCCTCGTTTCAGGAAAGCTAATGTAACGGCCTCTCGAGGGGTGGGGGATGGAAGACATCATTGCACGGGTTCGCCGCACTTCGAAACTTGGCATCCTAGGTGAAGTCCTGGCTGCGGAGGCTCTCGTCCGGAACGGGTTTCAGGGCGTTCGTAATCTGAACGACGACAAGCACAACCAGCCGTTTGCAGACCTCCTCGCAGAGAAGGGCAGCATCCGCTATTTCATCGGCGTGAAAGCCCGAAACGAGGAACGCGACGTGGGCAGGCTGAACGAGTCCTACAACTGCGTCCTCGTGCCCGATGCTATCAACAGGCGAATGAAGAACCAGGGCGCGACCGTCGACAACATAACTGCCCTGGCGCTCCGCCAGGTTCACTTTCTCGCCGAGCGCTTCGCTGCCATCCCAGCTTGGGTCACGGTTCCGCTGCGCCCGATGCAAGGCACGTACGCTGCCTATTTTGGTCTCCTGAAGGAACTTGGCAACAAGCGCTCCATCCCGATGACGGGAGCGGCGCGAGCCAGCTACACGTGCCTAGCTGACTGGGCGGTGGACGCGCGGATTACGCCCGATCTCTGCAATGCCGTCGGTCGGCGCCCGTCCCGATCAGTCCCGCGACCTACGCTGTTCTGATCCCCGGGCGCTGACAGCCGCTATGAAGGACGCGCTGTTTCAGCTTCCCTGCGGTCTCAATCATTCTGAGTGACATCGCTACGTCTCACAGGGCCCAGCCCCTACGTTTCGCCTCGAAGGACGCCAGAATCATGTCCGATGACGACCGCGCGATCTCCAAGGCCGCCAAGGCTTACGCAAGCCATGACACCGTCACGCACAGCGATGACGAGTTTGCCCGCGGCGAAGTCCCTCGAATACCGTGGAAGCCCTAGCCACCCTGCTTAAGCGCGCGCAGCTGGGCGTTCCAGTACATCGGTGCGATCCAGCCAAGGTTGCCGTTGGTAGCGTAGGCTTGTCCAACTCAGCCGAAGCATTTCAGCGAGAGCGGCAGTCATGACATGGTTATTGGATGAGGCGCCATGAATCCTTTGATACGACAGGTTCGATAACGAAACCGCAAGATTTCACAGGCTATCGGTTGCGAGGTGTAAGTCCTTAAGGGGGAGCTTGATTATGCCTTTGCAACATCCTGAATTCGAGAAAGAAAACGACGAGGCCGCCAACGCCCTCCGGTACGAAGAGCGCTTGGTTGATCAGGGCGCGGATGGCGAAATCTATTATGTTACAGGCACATATGAGACGCCGGACGCGGAGAAGGGAACCTTTATTTTGATTCCCGACAATACGAAAGAGCGGCACACCTTTGTCGGCAAGCAGGGCGACGCTCACAAGAAGCTCGGAGAACTGAACTCGCGCCCGGGATGAGCGGCGGCATACGCCTCCGCATTCCGGATGCGGACCGGATTCATCTCGCCTCGCGCGCGCATGTCGACGAAGATCGGGTCATTTAGGTCGAGGAGTGCGCCCTCGCCCCATTCGGCTTCGATCGCCAGTCCCGTCCGGGCCACTTCCAGCCACCGCGCGTACTTCGCCCTGACCTCTTCGGAGGTGGATGTTGCCAGGTCGGCGTAGCTGGTCCTGAGGAGGCGATCCAGCGTGCGGACGCTTCCCGACAATTCGAGCGAGGCAAGAACTTCGAGCTTCTTCGCCTCGGTCGTAATGTAGATTTTTCGGCTGCCGTCGGTCATTTCTCTCGCTTCCCTTGACGTGTGAACTCGCCAAGGGTCGGGCGTCAGTTCGCAGACGTCAACGGATCCTGTCGCTGTCGTTCTCGACAGACCCGGATCACTAGCCGATTAGGATTTGGTTGCCATCCATTGACGCCCCTCGCGTTTGCGGAAACGCCGTTAACCACGTTCACTAAAAGACAAACCAGTTCTCAGAAAGCGTTTGCACCTTCTTTGTCGACGCTATATCCGCCTCCCACTCGCGGGCCTGTCTCACCAGGTCCGCCCAAGAGGAAAGATGACCATGACGATGAACATATCGATAGCTGTGCGGAAGGTCCGCGAAGCTCAGGGCTGAGGCCCCGGTATGTTCTGCCGGGCGTCAAGTC
>NZ_RZSL01000617.1:0-3376 GCF_003997355.1 Mesorhizobium sp. M1E.F.Ca.ET.041.01.1.1
CTGTCGGACAACTTCAAGGAGATCGCGAACGAACTGTCGAATTTGCGGGTTGTGGGGTAAGGCCGGAAATCAGAAACGGGCGTCGAACGTCAGCGTCCAGGCTCTGAAAGCATGCTTCACGATGCAGGCAATGTCGCTGAAGGGCCCGTCTTTGAGGCCAGCAACTGGCCACCGTCGACCGCGATCGTTTGCCCCGTAATCCAACTTCCCATTTCGCTCGCCAGGAACAGAGCAACTTTCGCGATCTCCTCCGGCGTGCCAAACCGCCCCCAAGGTATGCTGTCGAGCGTGCGCTGATACAGTTGGGGATCGGACGCCTTGCGGTTATCCCACACGCCGCCTGGAAATTCGATCGAACCGGGCGCGATGCCGTTTACCCGGATGCGTTTTGGCGCAAGCGCCAACCCCTGGCCCATTGTGTAGTTGACGAGCGCCGCCTTGATCGCAGCGTAAGGCAAAGTGCGCGGCACCGCCCTGAAACCGGAAATCGACGAGATGTTGATGATGACGCCACCCCCCGCTTTTTCCATGAACGGGATGGCTGCCTGGGTGGTGCGCACCGTCGCCATCAGGTCGACGTCGATGCTGGCTCGCCAGCCGCTCTCGTCATCCCTCATGCCGATGCCCGACGCGTTGTTGACCAGAATGTCGATACCATCGAGCGCGCTAACGGCTCCCGCCACAAAGCTCGCGGGCGCAGATGCCTCTGCGAGGTCGCATGGCATTGCGAAAATGGCCCCTCCATGCCGCTTCAGCTCGACCTCAGCCGCTTCGAGACCCGGCGCACCGCGGGCGCAGATCGCGACATCCGCGCCTTCCGCCGCAAATGCCAGAGCGATTGACCGGCCGATGCCGCGACTGGCACCCGTTACAACAACCTTTTTGCCCTTGAAGGAGATTTGCATTGCGTTGACCCGTGCAAAGCTGGCTCTCGAATTTCCAGGTGAATGGAAGTGTATTGGATTATCACCTCCTGGTCGAGAAACGGCCGGATTTGGCGGCATCGAGGCTGGCGCAACGGTCGGCGCCCTCGAAGCCCTTGCGCCATTCTGCGAGGCAGGGCACATCTCAGGCGCGCTTTCCAGGAGACGCCTGTGCCCGACGCCGCCAACCATTTGACTTTCGCGCTGATCTGCCTCGGCATGGTGCTGACGCCTGGGCCGAACATGATCTACCTGATCTCGCGCTCGCTATCGCAAGGGCCGAAGGCAGGGCTGATCTCGCTCGGCGGCGTGGCGCTGGGCTTCCTGTTCTATGTGCTGTCGGCCGCCTTGGGCATCACCGCGCTCATCTTCGCCGTGCCTTACGCCTATGACGCGCTGCGCATCGCCGGCGCGCTCTATCTGCTGTGGCTAGCCTGGCAGGCGCTGAGGCCCGGCGGGCGCTCGCCGTTCCAGGTGCGCGAGCTGCCGAAGGACAGGCCGCGCAAGCTGTTCGTCATGGGGCTGATGACCAACCTGCTCAACCCGAAAGTGGCGGTGCTCTATCTGTCGCTGCTGCCGCAGTTCATCAACCTGGCCAAGGGCCATGTGCTGTCGCAGCTTCTGGTGCTGGGCGTGACGCAGATCTCGATCAGCCTCACCGTCAACGCCATCATCGCGGTGACGGCCGGCTCGATCGCCACCTTCCTCGCCGGACGGCCGTTCTGGCTGGTCGTCCAGCGCTGGATGATGGGCACGGTGCTGACCGCGCTGGCGCTGAAAATGGCGACCGAGGCGCAAAGGTAGAGACGGCCTTAGCGGCCCCGGCGTAGACCTACATCGGCCGGCGGGCGGGCCGGATCTGCTCCGGCTCGATCACCTTGCGATAGAGATGCCAGGTCGCGTGGCCGAGGATCGGCATGACGACGGCAAGGCCGGCAAACAGCGGGATCGAGCCGATCACCAGAAGCACCGCGACCGTCAGGCCCCAGAGCGCCATCTGCAACGGGTTTGCCATCACGGCACGCGCCGAGGTCTCGATCGCCGAGACGGCGCCGACATCGCGGTCGAGCAGCAGCGGGAAGGCGATGACGGTTGTGGCAAGCACCACGACCGCGAAGACGAAGCCTGCGGCGTTGCCGAGCAGGATCAGCGTCCAGCCCCTGCTGGTCGTCAGCACGTCGCGCAGGAAGGTGCCGACCGATGCCGGCGGCTCGGCGCCGAACAGGCTGGTGTAGATCGACTGCGCGGCGAACAACCACAGAAGGAAGAGCCCGAAGAGCAGGCCGCCGATCACGGCGATCGAGGGTAGCGCCGGCGAATGGCGCACGTCGAGCGCATGCTGCCAGTGCGAGTCCATGCCGAGCTCGCGCCGGCGGCTGATCTCATAGAGACCGATCGCCGCGAAGGGCCCGATCAGCGCGAAGCCCGACATCAGCGGATAGACGAGCTGGATGGCGTTTGAGCCCGACGACCACCGCGTCAGGATCAGTCCGACGACCGGATAGATCAGGCACAGGAACACGTAGTGCGAAGGCTTGGCCCAGAAATCCTCGGCGCCGAGCCGCAACGCATCCCATAGGTCCGACGTGGTGATGTGGCGCACCGTGGGCTGCACATGCATCCCTCGCGCGTCCGCCATGACATGAAAACCAGCCATAACCGTCCTCCGTATTTCGCGGGGGCGGTCACCGCCTGGGGTGGCCGCCCGTGGCTGCCACTTTCAAGAACGCGGCCATCATAGCCGATCTTCCGGGGGATGTCGCGCTTCACGCGATTTTCATCGTCTGCCCGGCAAAAGCCATGATCGCCGGTATCAGAGGCACGATGACCATCCCGACCACCATGTCCCTCAATCTCGACAGACGAACATTGCTCAAGGCCATCGGCCTTGCGGCCCTTGGCGGCGTCGCCGCCTGCAACAGCGTCACGGTGCCAACCGGCGAAGGCGCCGGCGTGTCGTCCTCCGCTACCACCACGTTGAGCACAATCCGCACATCGGCCGGACTGCCGACACTGACGCCGGACACACAGCTCGAGCAGGCCGCGCTCCAGCAGGCGGGCTACATGGCGTCGCGCGCCCGCATGAGCCACACCACCGGGTGGGGCAAGGATTTCGCCTCCCGCATGAAAGGCAACGGGGTGCACGGCGCCGCCGGCGAGAATATCGCCGAGGGCCGCTTCGACCAGCAGAAACTGTTCGACATCTGGATGCATTCGGACGGCCACCGCCGCAACATGCTCGACCCGGACTTCAGTCGCTTCGGGCTGGCTTACGTGCGCGACGGCCGCGACCCCAGCCTGCGCTACTGGGCGCTAGTGCTGGGCAGGTAGAGCGCCAAATCTCCCCCCTCGAGGGGGGAGATTTCGCCGAAGGCGACAGAGGGGGTCGCCGCGCATGGAACGCCAACCTTCATGTGCGCAAGCAAGCCGAGCCCAGTCGGACCGCCCCCCTC
>NZ_RZSL01000618.1:0-3372 GCF_003997355.1 Mesorhizobium sp. M1E.F.Ca.ET.041.01.1.1
CCTGCGGCTAACGATCGATGAACTGTGAGCGAACGCGCAGAGGGAGCTCGCTTGGACGCCATCGAGAAAGCGATCCGCAACGCCTTCGCGAAAGGCAATGCCGAGGACCGGGCGTTTCGCGAGAAGGTCTATCGTTCGGCCTTTGCCGCGCTGGATCGCGTCCTGCAGGCCAATCCGAATGTGACGGTGGAGGCCGCCATCAACCGCCGCAAGGCGGTGCAGGCCAAGATCGCCGAGATCGAATCCGAATTCCTGCCGGCCGTCCAGGCAGTCCCCGACGTCACGCTTCCGTCCGAAAGCGGCACGCCCGCCGGCAACGCGGCGCCGGCGCCCTCGATCGACACGCCAACCCAATCTCCCGCGCCGTCGGTGGATGCGCCGCGACCGCCGGCCCAAGCGGCGCCGTCGCCGTCGATCACTGTCGACGGTCCGGTGCAGCCGGATGCTTCGGATGCGCCGCGCTCGCGCGTGCTGCCCCGCGTGCCCGACATCATGCCGGACGAGACGGCACTTCCCGACGCGCCGACCCTCGATGATTCTCCCGGAGCCTCCGTCGGCAACGGCGCCGAAGTGGCGCCGGATCGCGACGAGCGGCGAATCAGGGGACGGCGCCTGCCGCTGACGGCGATCTTCGTCGTGGCGACGCTGCTTGCGGCAGCCGGCATTGGCGGCTACTTCGCCTTCCAGACCGGCGTCTTCAAGACGGCGGCTGAGCTCGACACCGGTCCGCCGGAGGCGCCTCCGACGCTGGAAGGGGAGGAATCCTCGCAGCCCGCCGACACGGGCTCGCCGCAAAAGCCGGGCGAGGCGGACCAGTCGAAGAACTGGATCAACGTCTTCTCGCCCGCCGATCCGACCCATGTCAGCACGCCGTCCGACGCCGGCGCCGAGGTGATGAAGGACGACACCGGCCAGTTCCTGCGCATCCGCTCCGGCGCGTCCGGCTCGGCGATCGCCTTCGATGTCGGTCAGGGCGTGCTGGAAAAGCTCGCCGGCAAGCACGCCATGTTCGACGTCATCGCCCGCTCGGAAGAAGGCAAGGAAACCCAGATTTCGGTCGACTGCAATTTCGGCGAGTTCGGCGATTGCGGCCGCAAGCGCTATGCCGTCGGCCACGAGCGCAACGAATACCTGTTCGACGTGCAGTTCCCGAACAAGCATCCGGGCGCAGCCGGCACTATCGCCATCAATTCCGACTTCGACAAGCAGGGCAAGTCCGTCGACATCTACGAGATACGCGTTTCGATCGCGGAGTGAGCGTGTCGTTGTACTTGCCGACGCAGGCGCAGCACCCCACCCGCGCCTTCGGCGCGACCTCCCCATCAAGGGGAGGTAGGGGTTGGCGCGACCTTCTACCTCCCCTCGATGGGGAGGTCGGCGCGAAGCGCCGGGTGGGGTGAAGCGCCGACGTTGGATTTTGCTACCGGTCGAGCAGCGCCTGCAGCGTCTCGATGCGGTCGGCTTCGGCGGCCGGCTTGTCCCAGCGCAGCCGCGATATGCGGGGAAAGCGCATCGCGACACCCGATTTGTGGCGCGTCGATCGGTTGAGGCCTTCGAACGCCACTTCCAGCACCAGGCCGTTCTTGCGGTCGGCGCGCACCGAGCGCACCGGGCCAAAACGTTCGACCGTGTTGTCACGGACATATTTGTCGATCTGCTTGAGCTCCTCGTCGGTGAAGCCGAAATAGGCCTTGCCGACCGGCACCAGCTCTTCCGCGCCTTCCGGTCCGGCCCAGACACCGAACGTGTAGTCTGAATAGAAGCTCGAGCGTTTGCCGTGGCCGCGCTGCGCGTACATCAGCACCGCGTCGACCGTATGCGGATCGCGCTTCCACTTGAACCAGGGGCCTTTCGGCCTGCCGGCGAGATAGGGCGAATCCCAGCGCTTCAGCATCACGCCTTCGATGATCGGATGCGGCGGCGCCTGGCGCAGCCGCTCCAACGCCTCCCAGTCGGGGAATTCGACCAGCGGTGAGAGGTCGAATCGGCTCGGCTCGAGCGTCCCGACGAAGGCTTCGAGCCGGCTTCGGCGCTCGGCGAAGGGGAGGCCGCGCAAATCCTCGCCGTCGATGTGCAGGGCGTCGTAGCAGCGCATGAAGGCCGGATATTGCTGCTGGATCTTCGGTGACACGCTCTTGCGGTTCAGCCGCTGCTGCAGGTCGGAGAAGGTCCCGGTCGCCGCGCGCGGATCGCCGACCAGCAGTTCGCCGTCGAGCGCTGCCTCGAAGTTCATTGCCGCGGCGAGATCCGGGAAGGCGCCGGACACGTCGTCGCCGGTGCGCGAATAAAGCCGGCGGATGCCGCTTTCGCATACCGCCTGCACGCGGATGCCGTCCCATTTCCACTCCGCCGCGTAGTCGGCGTGGTCGAGTTTTTCGAGGTCGCCGTCGCCGACGGCGTTGGAGAGCATCACCGGCCGGAACAGCGCGAACGCCGCGCTCTTCGGCTTTTCCGCGCGCCCTTCCAGCCACGCAAACAGCTCGCTGTAGGGCGGCGTCAGCCCGTGCCACAGCTCCTCGATCTCGGAAACGTCGACTTTGCCGAGATCGGCCAGCGCCTGCTTGGCGAGCCTTGCCGACACGCCGATGCGCAAGCCGCCGGTGACCAGCTTGATGATGGCGAAGCGCGCCGAGATGCTGGCGCTGTCGAGCAGCCGCGCCAGCACCTGCGGCCCGTCGGACCGGCTCGCCGCCTGCAGCCTGGCGACTACCTCGGCGAGCGTCGGCGCATGGTTCGGAAGATGACCGGTGGGCTGCGGCCAGACCAGCGACACGGTTTCGGCAAGGTCGCCGACATAGTCGTAGGAATAGCCGAACAGCACCGGGTCCATGCGCTCGACCACCAGCGCGCGCAGCATCGCCGGCTTCACCGCCGCGATCGAAAGATCGCCGGTGATCGCCGCCAGCGCCAGCCCGCGGTCCGGGTCCTCGACGCCGCGGAAATAATCGGTGAGCAGCGTCAGCTTGCCGTTGCGCGACGGCGTCAGCACCAGCCGGTCGAGGAGCTCGGCGAAGCGGTTCATGACGGGATGAGCCACGCCAATAGCGAAAGCCGGCGCGCGGCACCCCCCTCTGGCCTGCCGGCCATCTCCCCCGCAAGGGGGGAGATTGGCAGCTTCGGCTCCGCAGCACATCCTTCGACGCCGGTGATTGGCGAAGGCCAGGCCGATAGCTGATCTCCCCCCTTGCGGGGGAGATGGCCGGCAGGCCAGAGGGGGGTGTGAAGGATCGCGGCGTTCCCAATTTCCGCATCAAAGATCGCCATCAATCGCCCTCGTCCTCGTACCCCACAAGATGCAGCGGCCGCGCAGTGATGCCCTCGAGCTCGCACCAGCGCACCAGCGCCTCCTCGCGGCCATGCGTCACCCAGATC
>NZ_RZSL01000619.1:0-3368 GCF_003997355.1 Mesorhizobium sp. M1E.F.Ca.ET.041.01.1.1
AATGGTACCAAGCCGAAAGTCGGGGTCGATTTTTGGCTGCGTGACGTGTAAATTCAAGACCTTAGGCGTCCAAAGCGCAAGCCGTTGATGGCGCCTCGGGAGTGGTGAGTGCGATGAAAACGGCCAAATTCGCGATCGGACAAGTGGTTCGCCACAAGCTGTTTCCGTTCCGTGGCGTGATCTTCGACGTCGATCCGCAATTCGCCAACACGGAAGAATGGTATGATGCCATTCCATCGGAAATGCGTCCGCGCAAGGACCAGCCCTTCTACCACCTTCTCGCCGAGAATTCCGAGACCGAGTATATCGCCTACGTGTCCGAGCAGAACCTGCTCGAGGACCGGTCGGGCGAGCCGGTCCGGCATCCGCGGATCGGCGAGATGTTCGACAAGCTGTCCGACGGCCGCTACGAGCCGAAACGCCACTCGAAGCACTGAAAGCTCGATCGGCGGCAACAAAAAAGCGGGGCGTTTGCCCCGCTTTTTTG
Organism: Mesorhizobium sp. M1E.F.Ca.ET.041.01.1.1; assembly: GCF_003997355.1. Taxonomy (NCBI): domain Bacteria; kingdom Pseudomonadati; phylum Pseudomonadota; class Alphaproteobacteria; order Hyphomicrobiales; family Phyllobacteriaceae; genus Mesorhizobium; species Mesorhizobium sp. M1E.F.Ca.ET.041.01.1.1. The sequence continues at coordinate 488 of NZ_RZSL01000619.1, forward strand.
CATGCTGGAGAAACGCTCCGGCGATCAGTTGGCGGTCTTGGCCTTGTCCTGCTCTTCCTTGAGCTTCTTGGCGAAGTCCTGGTTGTTCTTGGCGACGAAGTCCTGCAGCTTCTTCTGGCGGTCCTCGATGTCCGACTGCTGCAGCGGCGGGCCGTCATAGGCGCCGCTGAAGCCGGTCAGCGCGACCTTGATCGGGTTCGGCTGGTTCTGGAAGTTGATCGAGGTGAGGCTGATCGCCTGGCCCTTCTTGAAGGACGCGACGAGCTGGTCGGTCAGCGGCACTTCGGCGACGCAGCGGTCCGGGAAGCAGATGACATAGTCGAGCTTCTGCGCCTTGCCGCCGTCGATCTGCAAGCCGATGCCCGGCGGAATTAGGCGCCCGGTCGGCACCGTGACCTGGAACACCTTGCGGTTCACCTTGCCCTTGAGCTCGATCAGGCTGATGCCGGTGACGAGCTGGCCATTGCCGGCGGTGACGATGTTCTGGACATTGCAGATGTCGACATCTTCCTGCTTGGTGCAGGCCTTGAACCAACCCTGCGGAATCTGCGGCTGCTGCTGAGCCGAAGCGGTGAAAAGCCCGGCGCCCAGGACGCCGACCACGCCTGCGGCCAGCACCGAAAGGCGATACGCATTGCTCGTCATATGGTGCACTTTCCTCTCAAATGATCCCGGGGGAACGGCTTCTTCGTGCCGTGTGGTCCCGCTACCTGTTGCCCAAATGAGGCAACAGCATGACTTCGGAGCGCGTGTTACACTGCCAGCCGCGCCGAATCCAGCCCGGGTTCCGCGATTTCTTCCTGGCTTCTCCTCCCTGGACGAACCTCGATTGGCGATGCACTGGCGGAACCCGTTTCCAATGGCGCGCGCCGATTCAATCGGGGGGCGAAATGCTCTAGGGTGCGTGTCGAATCACAAAGCTGTCCGGCAAGGAGACGGTCATGGACCGCGTTCTCGTTCGGCTGATCGCCGCGACCTCGTTTCTGGCCCTCTCGCTCCTTCCGGCCCTGTCGGAACCGAAGCACGGCATTGCCATGCAGGGCGAACCGGCGCTGCCGCCGGACTATCAGCATTTCGACTACGTCAATCCCGATGCGCCGAAGGGCGGCAGCGTCACCTATTGCGTCGTCGGCAGCTTCGACAATCTCAACCCCTTCATCCTGAAGAGCCTGCGCACCACCGCCCGCGGTATGATCGACACGGTCTACGGCAACCTCGTCTTCGAGCCGTTGATGCAGCGCAGCTACAACGAGCCTTTCAGCCTGTACGGCCTCCTCGCCGACAGCGTGGATATGGATCCGGACCGCAAGAGCATCGAGTTCCATCTCAACCCCGACGCCAAATGGTCCGACGGCCAGCCGGTGACGCCGGAAGACGTGCTGTTCACCTATGATGTCTTCACCGACAAGGGCCGCCCGCCCTACAGCGATCGCATGAGCATGATCGCCAAGCTGGAGAAGACCGGCGACCACAGCGTCAAGTTCACGTTCAACGACAAGGCCAACCGCGAGTTTCCGCTGATCGTCGCGCTGACGCCGATCATCCCCAAACACGCCTTCGACAAGGACACTTTCGACAAGACCACGCTGAAGCCGCTGATCGGCAGCGGGCCCTACACTGTGGACAAGGTGCAGCCCGGCCAGCGCATCGTCTTCAAGCGCAATCCCAATTACTGGGGCAAGGACATCCCGTCGAAGCGCGGCTTCGACAATTTCGACCAGATCACGATCGAATATTTCCTCAACGCCAATGCCAAGACGGAAGCGTTCAAGAAAGGCATCTGCGCTCTCGACGACGAGACCGATCCGGTCAAGCGCGAGCGTGATGTCGACTTCCCGGCCTTTCGCAAGGGTGACGTGAAGCAGGAATATTTCGACACCGGCATACCTCCTGTGGTGACGGGTTTCCTCTTCAACACCCGGCTTCCGAAGTTTTCCAACCCCGTCGTGCGGCGCGCGCTCGGCATGCTCTACGACTTCGAATGGGCGAACAAGAACCTGTTTGCCGGCAAGTTCAACCGCACCATGAGCTTCTGGCAGAACTCCGATCTGTCCGCGCTCGGCCATCCTGCCGACGACCGGGAGAAGGCGTTGCTCGCTCCCTACCCCGGCCAGGTTCCGGCCGACGTCATGGACGGCACCTGGCGGCCGCCGGTGACCGACGGCTCCGGCCAGGATCGCAAGGTGCTGCGAGCGGCTTTCGAGATGCTGAAGGGCGCCGGCTATCACGTAGAGGATGGCCGGATGCTCGATCCTCAGGGCAATCCCTTCGGCTTCGAGATCATGACGTCGTCGCAGGATGAGGAGCGGCTTGCAGCCCTCTATCAGCGCACGCTGGAGAAGATCGGCATCGACGTCACCATTCGCAGCCTCGACGGCGACCAGATCCAGTCACGCAAACAGCGTTTCGACTTCGAGGTGCTCGTCGGCTCGAGCGGCTTCAACAATTCGCTGTCGCCCGGCAGCGAGCAGGTCGGGCGCTGGGGATCGGTCGCCGCCAGGCAGGAGGGGTCGTTCAATCTCGCCGGCGTCGCCGATCCCGCCATCGACGCGGCGATCAACGCGATGCTGAATGCGCGCACCAAGGAAGACTATGTCGCCGCGGTCCGCGTGCTCGACCGGTTGCTGATCTCAGGCAACTACATGGTTCCCATGCAATACAACACGCAGCAGTGGGTCGCTTACTGGACCTATCTGGAACATCCGCGAAAGACTCCCATATTCGGCTATCAGCTGCCGACCTGGTGGCGAAAGCCCAACTGACGCAATCCCCAACCGACGCAAACAGGGAGACGAGCATGAGCGCCGAGAACTCGATCACCGTCGACGTGGTGTCCGATGTCGTCTGCCCGTGGTGCTTCATCGGCCAGAAACGGCTGGAC
>NZ_RZSL01000061.1:0-18016 GCF_003997355.1 Mesorhizobium sp. M1E.F.Ca.ET.041.01.1.1
GAGCCGTTCCGGCTCTTTGCCGCATGGCTGGAGGACGCCACCAAGAGCGAGCCCAACGACGCCAACGGCGTGGCGCTGGCAACCGTCGATGCCGACGGCATGCCGGACGTACGGATGGTGCTGCTCAAGGGGTTCGATGAAAAGGGATTTGTCTTCTACACGAATTTCGAGAGCGCCAAGGGCCGCGAGATTCTTGGCAGCATGAAGGCGGCGATGTGCTTCCACTGGAAATCGCTACGCCGCCAGGTGCGCGTGCGCGGGCCGGTGGAGATCGTCAGCGACGCCGAGGCCGACGCCTATTATGCGACGCGGCCGCGCGGCAGCCGCATCGGCGCATGGGCCTCGAAACAGTCGCGGCCGCTGGAAAGCCGCTTCGCGCTGGAAAAGGCGGTGGCCGAATACACGGCACGCTACGCGATCGGCGAAATCCCGCGGCCGAAGCACTGGTCGGGCTTTCGCATCGTGCCGCAGACGATCGAGTTCTGGCACGACCGCCCATTCCGGCTGCATGACCGCATCATGTTCTCGCGCAACGCCAAAGGCGGTTGGGACAAGACGCGGCTGTACCCTTAACCTTCGAATGCCCGCTGGAAAATCAATCCTTCTCCAGTTGGAACAGCAGGAAATGCGGCCGCTCGCTGGCGACGCCGACGGCCGGGCGTATGGACTTGGTCGCTTCCTTCGGCACCAGGAACGTCTCGCGCAGGTTGAGCGTGTCGCCGCTCTTGGCGCCGGAGAAGATCGCCGAAATGCAGGTCTGCACATCGTCCGTGGTTTTCAGCGACGCGATGGATGTCGGCGACCAGCGCCGGCCGTGCTTGTCGATGAGCATCACCTTGCAGCCGAGCCATCGGTTCTGCAGATCGGGATCGCCGATCTTCACTGAGAAGTCGGCCAGCACCGGCACCGAATCCGGCGGCAGGTTCGACATGCCGAAAGCGCCGCGCAGATCGGTCAATTTCCAGTCGCTGCCGCCGAAACGGGCGCTTTCGCCCCAGGCGACGCGGCGCGGGAAGAGGTCGTTGCCGCCAAGCAGCGCTTTGACGCTGTCATAGGACCCGATGGCCAGACTCAGCGGGACGAGCAGGACGAGCGACCAGAGGCTGCGCCGGCGCCGTTTCCGCTCGATCGTCCCGCTCTCTCGATCCAGACCCTGTGCCGTCATTCGATACCCCTCAGATCGGCTGCGTCATATCCAGCGTGTCGACCGTGCCGGGCGGCAAGCCGTCGGGCCCGATGGCGACCGCCCCGAGCGATATCACGGCCTGGGAGTCGAGCGCGGACATCAGCTTTTCCGAAATCAGCAAAGTGGCATCGCTGACCTCGTCCGGCCGCAGCTCGAAGATCAGCCTCGCCTTTTTTGGCAGGCCGGGGTCGATGGCCACGGGAAGCAGTCCATCGGTGAAGGACAGCCGCTCGGTCTGGTCATAGGTGAGGCCTGTCGTTCCGCGCCACGATGCGACCGCCACCGTCGTCGATTGCGCCCGCGCCGCGAACTCCACGGTGACCACGGCCCAGATGCCGCCGGTGGTCAGAACCATGCTGTCGCCGAACCTGTCCGCTTTCAGCTTGCGGGCGAACTCCACCTTTTCGGCGCGGACCTCGAAGCTTCGCCCGACGACCGTGTCGCCGAGCTCGCCCCGCGCGGGGATCGGCCCGATCAGGTCGCCATAATGCGGCTTCGATACTTGCAGGCCGTAGCAGAGCGACACTGCGGCGAGCAGCAGGACGACGTTGGCAAGCTTGCGCATCATGGCCGGATATCCGCGATGTCGGGCCCGCTTCCAATGGGCAGCTTCAGCGTCCCGATCGGCGTCGGATTGAACCAGCCGGGCAGGCCGTGGAGATTGTCGCGCTGCTTGTAGGTCTCGCGGATGACCGTCAGTTCGAGGCTCGCCGGCGGAGCCGCGCCGTCCGGCAATTGCCAGATGTAGGCCATGCGCTCCAGCATGCCGGGGTGCAGTTCCGGCGACAGCGTGGAATCTCGCGTGAGGACGATGAACGGTTTCGTCGCCGGATCGATCGTTGCCCGGTTCGCCTGCAGGACATCGAAATAGTCCTTTGTCGATTTGGCCGTCCGGTTGGTCATTTCGAGCTCGAGGACCAGCGCCTTCGCGCCAGGCTTGAGCGGTACGCCGTAGAGGTTCCCGCCTTCGGCGGCATACGCTTTGAGCGGCCTCAGCAGCCATTGACCCGTTTCGATCGGGCTGGCGGGCGCCAGAACGGAAAGAGGCTCGTGCCTTGCGCCGAAAGCGCCCATGACACCGGCGACTGCAATCGCCGCTGCGGTGCCGATGCCAGCGACCAACAAAGCTTTCAGGCGAGAGCGGGCGTCTTCAAGCATTCTGGGCACCGACTTCCGCGCCGTCCGGGGAGCCGGCTGGTTGAGCATCTTCACTGGTCCGGCGCTTCGGCAGCGCGAATGCCGTTTCGAGGATCGCGGCGAGGAAGCAGATCCTGAGCGGTTCGACAAGAATGCCGGTCGAAGAGTCCTGGAACGGGCTGCCGAAGAGCAGCGAGACGCCATCGGAAAGCACCTGCCAGGTATCGAGCTCATGCGGACCGAATAGCCGTGTCATGCCGAGCCAGGCCCAGGCCGCCAGCCAGTCGATCAGGCGATAGCCGACGATCAGCGTGACGACGAGCACCAAGCCCGAGCTCAGCGTGATGCGCACGCTGTTGGCGATCGGCAAATAGCGCGAGCGGTAGCCGGAGATGAAGTGCTCGACGAAGTCGCGCAGGAATCTCGGAATGGCGCGATAACGCTCGCCGAAATGTTCGGCGCGCCGGTGCATGCGCATCAGTTCCTTGTCGTCGCGCACGTCGTAGCCGTAGATCAGCGCGGCGAGCACCAGCCAGATCACCGGCAGGAGCATGTAGAAGAACAGGTCGACCAGCCTTTTGGTCGTGTCGATGGAAGTGACCTCCACGGGAACCATCGGATCGGCAAAGGCGCTTGCGATCGGATTGGCCATGCCGTCCGCCGCTGCCTGCAGCAAGGAAAAGATATTGCGGCTCATGATCCAGTCGACGACCTCGTCCTTCCAGCGCGAGATCACATAGAGACCGATGAAGATCCAGTTGGTCTCGCAGATGACCACGACGATCTGCCAGAAGGAGCGCGATCGGCCGCGCGTCTGCATGCCGGTGGCGAAGCGCCGGATCAGCCAGGAGATGACGACCGAAAAGACCAGCCAGCGCGAATCGAGCACATCGAGAACGTTGCCCTCCCCTCCGCCGAAAGGCGCCATGTCGAGCGCGACGCGCGAATACTGCCGCACCGTGTCGCCGAGAAAGCCCCAGGCGGCGTAGTAGGCGAAAAAGGGCAGCAGCGCGACCGTGATCATGCGCGCCAGCGGCGTGCCGCCGATGCGTCCCTCGCCCGAGCTTTCGCCTTGAGCCACCTGCTGCGCGGCGCGCGTTGCCGGCAAGGCCGGCAGCAGCGTCTGGAACATGGCGACGGTGACGATGAGCTGCGTCAGCGCGACCAGCGTCAGCAAGGCGAGCCCCGCCATATGGTTGACGAGGGCGGTGCGCGCGGCGATTTGCATGAACAGGTCGCCGAACACGATGCCCAGTAGCACCATGGCGATCAGTTGCGGCCAGAAGCGCCACCAGAGCTTGAAGGTCAGCGCCAGCGGCTTTGCGGCATCGGCAAGCATGTCGAGGCGTTCAATGCGTCAATGAACGCCCTCCAATCGCTCCGGCAGATCGATGGCTGCGTTTCGGGTCATGTCCTCTCCATTTCACGAGCCCCCGCCAAGTATAATCGGGACATAGAGCGGATCGGATCGGTTTGACACCCCTGCACCAACCTTTAGGTGAAATTGGCCGGCTACCTCGTCTTACGCTTGAAGCCATTTCCGGCCATACTATTGGAAAGACTTCAGGTCTTGGGAGAGACTGCATGGCAATCTTCCTGGCATTCCTTGGCGTCTCGATCATGGTGATCGTGACACCCGGTCCGGATACCGCGATCACCATCCGCAACACCTTGCTCGGCGGCCGCTCCGCAGGAATTTTGACTGCGCTCGGTGTCGGCTGCGGGCTGACGATCTGGGCGCTGGCGACGAGCGTCGGCCTTGTCGCGCTGCTCACTGCTTCCGAACCGCTTTTCCTGGCCGTCAAATATGCCGGCGCCGCCTATCTGATCTATCTCGGCATGCAAGCCCTGCGCGAAGCCATTTGGCCGGTGCAAAGCCATCATGCGCAGGCGCCGACCGTACCGCATACCCGGCTTGCCCCGGTCGCCGCGTTCCGGCAGGGCTTCATCAGCGATCTCGGCAATCCGAAAATAGCCGTGTTCTTTCCGAGCCTGTTGCCTCAATTCGTGCCGGCGGGACAGCCGTCCTTTCTGTCGCTGCTGCTGCTTGGCGTCGTCTTCGCACTAATCACCTTCAGCTGGCTGACCATCTATGCAACGGTTGTCGCCAAGGCCGGCGACTGGCTGCGCCGACCGAATGTGCGCCGGATCGTCGAAGCGGTCAGCGGCACGCTACTGATCGGCCTCGGCATCCGCATCGCGGCCGAGCAGCGATAGCTCGGTCAGCTCGCCTTTTTTCGCGTCATGAAAGAGGTGAGCGCGGCGCGCGCCTCATCCGACTTCAGCCGCTCGCGGAAATGCTCGCTCTCCACCTTGATGCGGGCGACGAGTTCCTCGCGCGGCTCACGCATCAGGTCGCGGGCGATCTTCAGCGCCTGCGGCGGCTTGGCCGCGATGTCGTTGGCGGCGGCCAGCACCGCGCCTTCCAGCGCGTCTTCCGCGACCACGTCGTAGATCAGGCCGGCGGCATTGGCGCGCTCGGCCGAAAAACCTTCACCGAGACCAAGCAGCGCGAAGGCGCCCTGCCGGCCGAGGATCCGCGGCGCCAGCAGGCTGGAGCCGGCCTCCGGCACGAGGCCGAGATCGACGAACGGCGTGCGGAAGAGCGTGCGCGGCGTGGCGAAGGTCAGGTCGCAATGCAGGTTGAGCGTGGTGCCGATGCCGACCGCGATGCCGTCGACGCCCGACACCATCGGCTTCTCCGCCTTGGCCAGCGCCATCAGAAAATCCCAGACCTCGTTGCCACCCTCGCCGCCGGTAGCGACGACGAGGAAGTCGGCAAGATCGTTGCCGGAAGAAAAGGCGCCGGGCACGCCGAGGAAGACGTGGACGCGAACCGCCGGATCGGCGTCACCCTCGACAAGGGCGGCCGACATTTTCGCGTACATGGCGCGCGTCAGCGCGTTCTTCTTGTCAGGGCGGTTCATGCGGATGATCTGCACTGCGCCCTGGCGCTCGATGAGGATATGGTCGGTCACGATGGTTCCTTCGAATGACAGGCTGTTCAGGCGATCAGCGCCTTGCCGGCGGCGGCGAGGCTGTCGGCGCCGTCGATGATGCGTTCCTTCAGAGCGCGCGTCTCGCCAAGCAGGTTCTCGGCAAAGAAGCGGCAAAGCGGAACCCGGCCACGGTCGGCAAGGCCGCCCTGCGCCAGATAGGCGCCGCCGGCGGCAAGTGAGATCAGCCGAAGGTAGGGCGTGGCGCCGGCCATTGCGGCATCGGCCTTGCCGTCGGCCATCAGCCTCTGCAGGAAACGCGTTGCTTCGTCGAGATCGGCGAGCGCCCGATCAAGGTTGTCGGCGGTGCGGCCGAAGCCTTCGATGTTTGAGGTGCGCACTCCATCGGCCACCGCCTTCAGTTCGCCGATATAGCGATGCACATGCTCGCCGCCGCCGAGCGGCAGTTTTCGCGAGACGAGGTCGATCGCCTGGATGCCGTTGGTGCCTTCATAGATCGGCGCGATGCGTGCATCGCGATAGAGCGCTGCCGCGCCCGTCTCCTCGATGAAACCCATGCCGCCATGCACCTGGACGCCGAGCGAAGCGACCTCGACGCCGACATCGGTGGAAAAGGCTTTGGCAAGCGGCGTCAGCAGATTGGCGCGGTCGCGCCAGGTGGCGGCGGCCTCGCCCTCGGCAACGCGGGCGCGGTCGATGGCATGTGCGCAGGAATAGCTGATGGCCCGCGCGATCTGGGTCAGCGCCCGCATGGTGAGAAGATTGCGCTGCACGTCGGGGTGATGAACGATCGGCGCCATGCCGGACCCCGAATAGTCCGACGCCTTGCCCTGGCGGCGCTCGTTAGCATAGGCGATCGCCTTCTGCGTCGCCGTCTCGGCCACCGCCACGCCCTGCATGCCGACGGCAAGGCGGGCGTTGTTCATCATCGTGAACATGCAGGCGAGACCCTTGTTCTCTTCGCCGATCAGCCAGCCGATGGCGCCAGGCGTCATGCCCTCAAAACCGTCGCCATAGATCATCGTGCAGGTCGGCGAGGCATAGATGCCGAGCTTGTGCTCGAGGCCGGAGCAGAAGACGTCGTTGCGGGCGCCGAGCGAGCCGTCCTCGTTGACCAGGAATTTCGGCACCAGGAACAGCGAGATGCCGCGCGTCCCGGCCGGCGCGTCGGGAAGTCGCGCCAGCACCAGATGGACGATGTTGTCGGTGAAATCGTGCTCGCCGTAGGTGATGAAAATCTTCTGGCCGAAGATGCGGTAGGTGCCGCCGCCGGCGGGCTCGGCGCGGCTGCGCAGGGCCGCGAGGTCAGAGCCTGCCTGCGGCTCGGTCAGGTTCATCGTGCCCATCCACTCGCCGGAGACGAGCTTGGCGAGGTACTTTTCCTTCAGCGCGTTGGAAGCGTGCTTGTCGAGCGCTTCCACCGCGCCCATGGTCAGCGTCGGGCCGATGCCGAAGGCCATGGCGGCGGAATTCCACATTTCGAGCGCGGCGACGGCGAGCATTGTGGGCAGGCCCTGGCCGCCGAATTCCTCCGGCCCCGACAGCGCGTTCCAGCCACCTTCGATCCAGCGCCGGTAAAGCTCCTTCCAGCCGGGTGGCGTGGTGACGGCCGCATCCTTCAGCACCGCGCCATGCTCGTCGCCGATCTTGTAGAGCGGCGCGACTTCCTCGCTGGCGAAACGGCCGGCCTCGGCCAGGATCGCGTCGACCAGGTCTTCGCCGAGATCGCCGAAGGTGCCGGCATCCAGCGCTGGCTTCAGCCCGGCCACATGCTTCAGCGTGAAGGCTATGTCCTCGACCGGTGCGCGATACATGACTGCTCCTCCTCCGTTTCGGCCAACCGTAGTCGCGTGGCCGAAGCGAGGCCATCCACCTTTGGGCCGGCCCGCATCTTCTTTTTACGTAAACGTCAAACTTTGTCACGCGGATTTTGCGGAGGTGGGACTTCGTCATCCACGGGCGGAGCGGGAGCGAAGCGGACGCGCAGACCCGAGGATCCATTCCGTGACCTCGTGCAAGGGCTCAGCGGAGCAGAATTCCGGATCGTCGAAACGCCTCAACGTCACGGAATGGATTCTATGGTCTACGCGCGTCGCTTCGCTCCTTGCTCCGCCATAGAATGACGAAGTCGCGAAGGCCATGACCAATTTTCAAGGCTGCAATTGCCGCTCAAAATTTCTACGACGAATTACATCCGGCTGGTATGATCCGCGAGTTGTAGACCAAAGCGCACCGGAATATCCCATGCTTGCCAGACCTGACGCCTATCGCTGCATCGAATGCGGCCTTCCCTATCGGGCGACGGGCTTCTGGTACCACGAGGGCAAACTCGAAAACGGACCAGCCTATTGGACGGACCGCGGCATATTGTGCTCGCCGCAATGCTCGCTGGCACATCACAAGAAGCGCGCCGCCGAAGGCACGCTGCCGCAGGAGCCGGCGCCCGATCCGTTCGAGGTGCAGCCGCTCTTCCGGCGCTGAGGGTCCAACGGTTTGAAAGCACTTCCTTAACCATAGCGGTTCAGGATCGTCCCCTGGTCAGTGGGGACAACCCTGATTGAAACAGCCGGCGCGCCCTCTTCGCCGCCTGGCGCTTCTCGCGGCGGCGGTTGCGCTGGGCACGGCGGCACAGGCCTCGGATTTCTCCGAGCCCTGGAAGAACGCCGACCGCGCGCTGGTGATCGACGCCTACGAATACAATTCCATCGACTGGGCTGAGCTCGCTACCGACAAGCGCGTCGTCGGCTTCATCAACAAGGCCTCCGACGGGCTGCCGCCGCCCTATTTCTGCTTCGGCGGCGAAACCGACGTCAAGCTCTGCAAGGCGCTGTGGAAGCGCTACGCGGTGACGCGCGAGCTGTTCCAGACGCGCAAGGTGGTGGCCAAGGCGCTCGGCCTGAAATGGGGCGCCTATCATCTTGCCCGCCCCGGCAATCCGGTCGAGCAGGCCAACAATTTCATCGATTTCGCCGAGCCCGCGCCGGACGATCTCATTGCCCTCGATCTCGAGGGCATCGATCCCGCGCAATGGATGTCGCTCGAGGACGCGGAAGAATTCGTGCGCCAGGTGCATCGCCGCCTCGGCCGTTTCCCTGTGCTCTACTCGAATGGCAAGACCGCCCAGTACATCGCCGACAACCGCTACACCTATCGGCTCTTGTCGCGGCTGCCGCTCTGGTACGCCCGCTACAAGCCGGACATCGGCGTGCATTTCCCGATGGGCAACTGGCAGGGCTACGCGCTCTGGCAGTTCTCGGCGCAGGCGAATTGCGGCCGCTTCCGCTGCCCCTATCGCGTGCCCGGCACGCCGAACGACATCGACGTCAGCGTCGCGCCGATGAAAGCCGACGAATTGCGCCAGCAATGGGCCTTCGGCGGGCTGATCGACGTGCCGGCGGATTACCTCGCCTCGATCCCGGTGCCGGTCCCGCGCGCAGCGGCGCTGGCCGGCAAGGTCACCATCACCTATGCCGACGTCGCGACGCCACCGACTTTCGAGGAGATGGTGGCGGTGCTCGGCGCGCGCTGGGATAAATTCCGCGACGGCTTCCGCATGCCGGTGGTGAAGACCGTGCCGCAGCGCCCGGGCTTCGGCATCGTCCAGTATGTTGCGTGGAAGCGAGCCGGGCAGCGAACGCCCGAACAGATCGACGCAGCCTTCGCGGCAGCCGACCCGGTCAGCACCGCATCGACGACACTCGATCGACCCCGCCACTGACCATTCGAGGTCAACTGCCCTTCAGCGATGGTTGCCGCGACTGGCATACATGCCGGTGGTGCGAAACTGCGTCGGGTTGATGCCGTAGCAGCGGCGAAAGACCTTGGAGAAGTAGTTCGCGTCTTCGAAGCCGCAGAGGACCGCAACCTCCTTGACCGGCAGGAAATCCGCTTTGGTGAGCAGCTTCGCCGCACGTTGCAGCCGTTGCTGCAGCACGAATTCAGCCGGCGGCAATCCTTCGCTTTCGGCAAAGCAGCGCGAGAAATGGGCACGACTGAGGCCGCTGATTTCGACCAGATCCGCCACCGGCAGCGGCTTGTCGAGATTGGCGTTGATGTGGTCGATGACAGGCTGCATGGCGCTCTGCTTTTCGGTGAAGGCATGCGAGCCGAAGATATCGTCATAGAGCGCCATCGCCGCTTCATAGGCGATCGCCGAAGCCGCGCCGGGCGAAGCGGCTCCCTTGATGAGGCGCAGGCTGCAATCGGCAAGGTGATCGACGGTCGCTGGCTGCAGCCGGAACACGGGACCCGAGACGCTGAGGATCGACTTGTGGATGCGCAGCGCCTCCTCGCCGTTCATCGAGATCCAGAAATATTCCCAGCGGTCGCCCTTGGCCAGCCAGTAGCGATGGTTGTGCGGCACCAGCACCAGCAGCGTGTCGTTCGCCTGCAGGCGGTAATTGCGGCTCTCGTAGCGCAACTGGCCGGTGCCGCTGATCGTATGCTGGAGAACCGTGAACGGGGTCTGGCCGCGCTTGCGACCGTCCCAGTCATAGGTCTCGTCCTCGCGCAGCTCGTAGCCCGTGCTCGTCGGCATGGCATGCAGGCGCTGGCGGCCGCGCGGCAGCGAGATCGTCCGCATCAGCTTTCCGTTGGCGATCAGGTCATGCAGCACAAAATTACCCTCGAAAGCATAATCCTTCTCTGGCCGCGCCTGCGAATAAGCGCATAATCCGGCTCCTCAAGAACGGGAAAGACCCGCGGTCGAGGAGCGGGCGGGAGGAGAAAAGCCGGATTTCCGGCTTTGAATGGCGTGCACGCGCTGGCGTGCGGCCATATCCTCCCTTGCTGCTCCTTGCCTAACATTCGATTGCATCGAGGTGAAGGTGATGAGTTTCAAAATCGCTATCATTGGCGCCGGCAGCGTCGGTTTCACCAAGAAGCTGTTCACCGACATTCTGTGCGTTCCCGAATTCAAGGACATCGAATTCGCGCTGACCGACATCAGCGAGCACAATCTCGGGATGATCAAGGCGATCCTCGACAGGATCGTGGAAGCAAACAATTTGCCGACCAGGGTGACGGCGACGACCGACCGCCGCAAGGCGCTGGAGGGCGCACGCTACATCATCAGTTGCGTGCGGGTCGGCGGCCTCGAAGCCTATGCCGACGACATCCGTATTCCGCTGAAATATGGCATCGACCAATGCGTCGGCGACACGATCTGCGCCGGCGGCATTCTCTACGGCCAGCGCAACATCCCGGTGATCCTCGACTTCTGCAAGGACATCCGCGCGGTCGCCGAGACCGACGCCAAATTCCTCAACTACGCCAACCCGATGGCGATGAACACATGGGCCGCGATCGAATATGGCAAGGTCGACACGGTCGGCCTCTGCCACGGCGTCCAGCACGGCGCCGAGCAGATCGCCGAAGTGCTCGGCGCGAAATCGCCCAAGGAACTCGACTATGTCTGTTCCGGCATCAACCACCAGACCTGGTTCATCGAATTGCGGCTGAACGGCCGGCCGATCGGCAAGGACGAATTGATCGCCGCTTTCGAAGCGCATCCAGTCTATTCGAAGCAGGAGAAGCTGCGCATCGACGTGCTGAAGCGCTTCGGCGTCTATTCGACCGAGAGCAACGGGCATCTGTCGGAATATCTGCCCTGGTACCGCAAGCGCCCCGACGAGATCACGCGCTGGATCGACATGTCCGACTGGATCCACGGCGAGACCGGCGGCTACCTCCGCTACTCGACCGAGACCCGCAACTGGTTCGAGACGGAATATCCGCAGTTTCTCGAAGCGGCGTCGAATCCGCTCGATCCCGCGAAGCGCTCCAACGAGCATGCCAGCCACATTCTGGAGGCGCTGGAGACCAACCGCGTCTATCGCGGCCATTTCAACGTGAAGAACAACGGCGTGATCACCAACCTGCCGCAGGACGCCATCATCGAGTCGCCCGGCTTCGTCGACCGCTTCGGCATCAACATGGCTGCCGGCATCACGCTGCCGGAGGCATGTGCGGCCACCTGCATATCCTCGATCAACGTCCAGCGCATGTCGGTGCATGCGGCGATCGCCGGCGACATCGACCTCTTGAAGCTCGCCGTGCTGCACGACCCGCTGGTCGGCGCGGTGTCGACGCCGGAGGAGGTCTGGCAGATGGTGGACGAGATGGTCGTCGCGCAGGCCGCCTGGCTGCCGCAATACGCCAATGCTGTTCCGGCGGCAAAGGAGCGGCTTTCGAAGTCCAGGGTCAAGACCCGCGAATGGGCGGGGGCTGCGCGGCGAAACGTGCGCTCGATCGAGGAATTGCGCGCCGAAAAGGCGGCACTCAAACAGGCCGGCTGAAGCTCGTACATGGAGGCGGCCCCGGGAGGCGGGTCTGCCAGTTCAGCCGTCTGGAATAACGGGCCGAAAGCAGAACAAGTCCTGATCATGTGGGAGGAGACAATGAGGACCTTACGCAGAATTGGCATTGCCGCCGGATTGATGCTCGGCGTTTCAGTTCCGGCACTCACCGCTATCGCTTCCGAGCCGACGGTGCCGCCGCAGCCGGCAACGTTCCCGGCCGAAGGCAAAATCAAGTATGTGGCGCGCGACTCCATCCTGGAGTTCAAGGCGCTGCCCGAATATCGCGAGCCCGACTGGGTGACCGAGAAATACGTCAAGACCGGCAAGCTGCCGCCGCTCATGGACCGGCTGCCCAAGGAGCCGCTGGTCTTCAAGACCGCCAACATGCCGGACGGCATCGGCGTCTATGGCGACACGATGCGCCATGTCATCGGCGGCAGGCCGGAAGGCTGGAACTACAGCGCTGGCCAGACGCAAGGCTGGGGCGGCATCGACATCGCGCTTTCCGAATGCCTGACACGCACCGCGCCACTGTTCCAGGTCGATGCAAAGGACACCGAGCCTCTGCCGAACCTCGCCAGGAACTGGGAATGGTCGAAGGACGGCCACAAGCTCACCATGCATCTCGTCGAAGGCGCCAAATGGTCGGACGGCGTGCCCTTCAACGCCGATGATGTCATGTTCTACTGGGACGACGAGGTCGTCGACCCGAACGTCTCGCCGCTGAACGGCGCGACGCCCGAAACCTTCGGCGTCGGCACGACGCTGAAGAAGGTCGACGACTACACGGTGGAATGGACGTTCAAGGAGGCGTTCCCGAGGCAGTATCTCTATGCGATGGCCTACGGCACCTTCTGCCCCGGCCCCTCGCACATATTGAAGCCGCAGCATCCGAAATATTCGAAGAATACCTACGACCAGTTCAAGAACGCCTTCCCGCCGGAATTTATGAACATGCCGGTGATGGGGGCCTGGGTGCCGGTCGAATACCGGCCTGACGACATCATCGTCATGCGGCGCAACCCTTACTATTGGAAGGTCGACGAGAAGGGCAACCAGCTGCCTTACCTCAACGAGCTGCAATACAAGCTGTCGACCTGGGCCGACCGTGATGTCCAGGCGGTCGCGGGCTCGGGCGACTTTTCCAATCTCGAGCAGCCGGAGAACTTCGTCGCCTCGCTGAAGCGTGCCGCTGAGAAGAACGCGCCCGCGCGCCTTGCCTTCGGCCCGCGCCTCATCGGCTACAATCTGCGCTTCAACTTCTCCGCCAATGGCTGGGGCAACCCGGACGAGCGCGGTCAGGCGCTGCGCGAACTGAACCGCAACGAGGACTTCCGCAAGGCCGTCACCATGGCGTTCGATCGCAAGGCGCTCGGCGATTCCCTGGTCAAGGGACCGTTCACCGCCATCTATCCCGGCGGCTTTTCATCCGGCACCAGCTTCTATGACCGCAAGTCGACCGTCTACTATCCCTTCGATCTCGAAGGCGCCAAGGCCGAGCTTGCCAAGGCCGGCCTCAAGGACACGGACGGCGACGGCTTCGTGAACTTCCCGGCAGGCACCGCCGGCGGCAAGAATGTCGAGATCGTGATGCTGGTCAACAACGACTACACGACCGACAAGAGCCTCGCCGAGGGCGTGGTCGCCCAGATGGAAAAGCTTGGGCTACGGGTCGTGCTCAACGGGCTCAACGGCACCCAGCGCGACGCCGCCGAATATTCCGGCCGCTTCGACTGGCTGATCCGGCGCAACGACACCGAGCTGACGTCGGTGGTACAGAACACCGAGCAACTCGCGCCGGTCGGCCCCAAGACCAGCTGGAACCATCGCGCGCCGGAAAACGGCGAGGTCGACCTGATGCCGTTCGAGAAAGACCTCATCGACATCGTCAACAAGTTCGTCTCGACGCAGGACAACGATCAGCGCGCCGACCTGATGAAGAAGTTCCAGAAGATCTCGACGGAAAATGTCTACAATGTCGGCCTGACGGAATATCCAGGCGCGCTGATCGTCAACAAGCGCTTCTCCAACATCCCGCAGGGAACACCGATCTTCATGTTCAACTGGGCCGAGGATTCGATCATACGCGAACGCGTCTTCGTCGCGGCCGACAAGCAGGGGAAATATGAACTCTTCCCCGAGGAGCTTCCCGGCAAGCCCGGAGACAAGGGGCCGATGAACTAGTTAACCTCCCTGACGAAGAGAACTCCGGTCGCGCCAGCTGGCGCGGCCGGACAAAGCCAAATCTCCGGTGACGCCCAGGGAGCGACCGGGAAGAAAGGAAAGCGGACCCCCGATGTTGCGATTCCTGCTCATGCGCATAGCGTCGGCGCTTCCCGTCCTCGCCATCTTGAGCCTCGTCACCTTCGCCATCATCCAGGCGCCGCCGGGCGACTACGCCGACTATATCCGCTCGCAGTTGATCAACCAGGGCGGCGCCTCCTACGCCGAGGCCGAAGCGCAGGCTCAGGCTTACCGTGTCGAACACGGCCTCGATAAGCCATTGCCCGTCCAGTATCTCAACTGGATCGGCGGCATCGTCACGCGCGGCGATTTCGGCTACAGCCTCTACTACAACAAGCCGGTGGCCGATGTGGTGGGCGAGCGGCTGCCGCGCACGCTGCTTCTGGCGCTGGTCTGCCATCTGCTCGCCTCGGTACTCGGCATAACCTTCGGCATATGGGCGGCGACCCGGCAGTATTCCTGGATCGACTCAACGCTTTCGGCCATCTCCTTCCTCGGCATGACGGTGCCGCGCTTCCTGATGGCGCTGATCATCGTCTATCTCTTGGTCTTCCAGTTCAACGTCTCGGAGATCGGCTCGTTCTTCTCGCCGCAATATGGCGGCGCGCCATGGTCGTGGGCGAAGTTCGTCGACCTGGTGAAACATGTCTGGCCGGTTGTGGCGATCGCGACCTTCGGCGGCCTCGCCTACAACATGCGCGTCATGCGCGGCAACCTGCTCGACACGCTCAACGCGCAATATGTCGAGACGGCGAAAGCCAAGGGCCTGACCGGCGGCGCGGTCGTGATGCGCCATGCCGTGCCCAACGCGCTGCATCCTTTGGTCATGTATCAGGGCGTGGTGCTGCCCTACATGCTGACCGGCGAGATCGAGACGGCGATCATCTTCGCGCTGCCCACCGTCGGGCCGGCGATCGTCGGCTCGATGGCCGTCGGCGACGTCTATGTGACGGCAACCTTCATGATGGTGCTGTCGGCGACGCTGATCGTCGGCAACATCATCGCCGACATGCTGCTCGCCCTTCTCGACCCGCGCGTGCGCCAGTTCGGGGAACATTAGATGCTGGCGCGCGACCCTTCACCCCCACCGCGGGCCGAAGGAGCGGTGAGCCAGCCCGCACACGGCAATGAAAGCTACATCGCGCTGGTCTGGCGCCGGCTGAGGCGCTCCTGGACCGGTATGGCCGGGCTTTGCCTTGTCGTGCTGTTCCTGATGATGGCGGTCTTCGCGGAATTCCTGGCGCCTCTGGACCCCAAGGCGACCGATATCGCCTTCGCGCCGCCGGAGGTGCCAACCTTCCACGACAAGGACGGCAATTTCGTTGCGCGGCCGAGGATCTATGCGCTGGCCGAATCGGCCGACCTCGATCCGGTCACCTTCCAGCCGATCGTCGGCCCGGATTACGACCATCCGCGGCTGCTCGGCTTCTTCGTCGAGGGCGCGCCCTACCGGCTTTTCGGCCTCATCCCGGCGAACCGGCATTTTTTTGGCTCGATGGATGGCCAGCCGGTCCATTTCCTCGGCACCGACAAGTTCGGCCGCGACGTGCTGTCGCGCGCCATCCACGGCTCGCGCGTCTCGCTGATGATCGCGCTCACCGTCGTCTTCATCGTCACCGTCATCGGCACCACCGTCGGCATGGTCTCGGGCTATTTCGGCGGCAAGTTCGACGTCTGGATGCAGCGCTTCGTCGAGCTTGTGCTCGCCTTCCCGCAATTGCCGCTTTATCTCGCGCTGACGACGCTGATTCCGGTCACCGCGCCGACCAACGTCTTCCTCGCCTTCGTCATCATCGTCATGTCGGCGCTGGGCTGGGCGCAGATGTCGCGCGAGGTGCGGGGCAAGACGCTGGCGCTGGCGCGGATCGACTATGTGCGCGCCGCCATGGCGGTCGGCGCAACCGACCGGCGCATCATCATGCAGCATATCTTCCCCAATGTGATGAGCCACGTGATCGTCGCGGTGACGCTGGCGATCCCGACGGTGGTGCTGCTCGAATCCTTCCTCGGCTTCCTCGGCTTCGCGGTGAAGCCGCCGCTGATCTCGTGGGGTCTGATGCTGCAGGACACCGCGACCTATTCGGTCATCGGCACCTATCCGTGGATCCTGTCGCCGGTCGGCTTCGTGCTGATCACCGTTTTTGCGTTCAACGCGCTGGGCGACGGCCTGCGCGACGCCGTCGATCCCTATTGAGGTGCAAGGAATGACGACGATCGCGCTCGCCGACAGCTTCGCACCCGCCGTCCGGCATGACCATGACGGACGCCATGACCAGCCCGTCATCGACGCCCGCAACATCGAGGTCGCCTTCAAGGTCGAGCACGGCATCGTCGAGGCGGTGAAGGATGTCTCTTTCCAGCTCTATCGCGGCGAGACGATCGCGATTGTCGGCGAATCCGGTTCCGGCAAGTCGGTGACGGCGCGCACCGTCATGGGACTGCTGTCGCGGCGAGCGACCGTGTCGCCGAGGTCGAGCGTCGACTATCTCGGGCAAAACATCCTGAAATTCCCGGAACGCGCCCGGCGCAAACTGCGCGGCAACCGTATCTCGATGATCTTCCAAGAGCCGATGAGCTCGCTCAATCCGATCTACACGGTCGGCAGCCAGATCGTCGAGGCGATCAGGGTGCACCGCAAGGTGAGCCGCAGGCAAGCCTGGGCGCGGGCGCTCGAGCTTCTCAAGCATGTGCAGATCCCCGAACCGGAAGCGCGGCTCAAGCAGTATCCGCACCAGCTCTCGGGCGGCCAGCGGCAACGCGTGATGATCGCCATGGCCTTGGCCAACGATCCCGACGTGCTGATCGCCGACGAGCCGACGACAGCGCTCGACGTCACGGTGCAGGCGCAGATCCTCAATCTGATCCGCAATCTGCAGAAAGAATTGCGGATGGCGGTGATCCTGATCACTCACGACCTCACCGTGGTGCGCAAGTTCTCCGACTATGTCTATGTGATGCAGCATGGCGAGATGCGCGAGCACAACGTCACCGAGCGGCTTTTCGCCGACCCGCAACATCCCTACACGCAGCGGCTGCTCGCTTCCGAACCGCATGGCCGGCCGAAGCCGCTGCCCGATGGGTCCGGCACGATCCTCGAGGCGAACGGCGTGCGCGTCTGCTTCACGCTGCGCCACGGCACATTCCTGAAACCGGACTGGCGCGAGCTGGTCGCCGTCGACGATCTCGACCTGAAACTTTGCCGCCACGAGACACTTGGGCTGGTCGGCGAATCCGGTTCCGGCAAGACCACCTTCGGCCAGGCGCTGCTCCGGCTGCTGGACGCCAAGCGCGGCGAGATCCGTTTCGACGGCCGGCCGATAGAGGGTCTCACGCGCGCCGAGGTGCGGCCGCTGCGCTCGCGCATGCAGATCGTCTTCCAGGACCCGTTCTCCTCGCTCAATCCGCGCATGACGATCGGCCAGATCATCGAGGAAGGCCTAGTCGTCAACAGGATCGGTGCGACGCGGCGCGAGCGCATCGAGCGGGTGCGCCAGGCGCTGGTCAGCGCCGGCATGCCCGGCGATATCCTGTCGCGGTTCCCGCATGAATTCTCAGGTGGCCAGCGTCAGCGCATCGCGATCGCGCGCGCCATCGCGCTGGAGCCTGAATTCATCCTGCTCGACGAGCCGACATCGGCGCTCGACCTCTCGGTGCAAGCGCAGATCATCGACCTGTTGCGCAAGCTGCAGGACGAGCGCGGATTGAGCTACCTCTTCATCTCGCATGACCTCAAGGTGGTGCGGGCGCTGTGCCATCGCGTCATCGTCATGCAGCACGGCAAGATCGTCGAACAGGGACCCGTCGACGAGGTCCTCACCAATCCCAAGACCGCCTACACCGAACGGCTCGTCAGGGCCGCATTCGACGTGGCTTAGAGTGCCGGAGGCTTACAGTGGCAAGAAATCCCAAGATCACCTTCATCGGCGCCGGCTCGACTGTGTTCATGAAGAACATAGTCGGCGACGTGCTGCAGCGTCCGGCGCTGTCGGGCGCGACCGTCGCGCTGATGGACATCAATCCGCAGCGGCTGGAAGAAAGCGCCGTCGTCGTCAACAAGCTGATCGCGACGCTCGGCGTCAAGGCGAAGGCCGAAACCTATTCCGACCAGCGCAAGGCGCTCGCCGGCGCCGACTTCGTCGTCGTCGCGTTCCAGATCGGCGGTTACGAGCCGTGCACCGTCACCGACTTCGAGG
>NZ_RZSL01000620.1:0-3364 GCF_003997355.1 Mesorhizobium sp. M1E.F.Ca.ET.041.01.1.1
GCCTCGCCGATCGTTACAACGGCAGCACTGAAAGCCAGCGCCGTAACTGGACGAACGACGTAAACCGCCGCTATGCCGGCCTCAATTCGGCCGGCCAGTCCATTCCTCAGGGATGCGGCGCGCAAGCGGTCTGCCAGATGGGACCAGGCGACTTTCCGACGCCTAACGGCGGTGACACAAAACTCGCTTCATTCGCTCCCGGTCCCGCCGGCAGCGACATCAACGTTGCCTCTGGTCAGGTGTGACCCGTCTCCCTTAATTGAGGCCACGCCGTCGGGGCGGCCTTCAATGGGAGAGATTTCGCGACGAGAGCTTGCCAAATCCCCGTTTCAGATGACTAGCCAGCTCCTGGCGCACATCATCTGGCAATTGCTCCATCGCAACGCAGTTCACTTCGGCCGCAACCAACGACCAGTACAACAGATCCGCGTGTCGTCCTTCGAACAGAGCCGCCACGATGAACTGTCCGATCACCAACGTGATCGTCTCGGGGTTGCCTTTCTTCCGCAGAAATTCCGAAACCTCTTCCACCCATGGTTTCGGGTGGCAATCGACGAACGCAGCCGCTTCCTTATAGAGCGCTTTGTCTCCTGCGACTTGCCAGATATTCGCTTGCATCGTGAACCCTTCAGCAAAATGATGCCATTGGATCGACGCTGGCGGATTTCCTGATGCGAGTCAAAGAAATATAAAATAGATTTTCTGCCTATCGTAGCAAATAAATCTACACTGATTGTTTAGCAGCTTCTACTTTTCTTGTATGCTACTGGCTTGTCCTGCGTCCCTTTTTGGCCGGAGGTAGCCGCTTCTTCTCGGAGGTTCCCACGGCGGGGCTGGCTGCCTCTTTCAAGGAAGGTACACCACTGAACTCCGTCATCGAGCGCTTCACAGCACGCGTGGCCTCAATATGCCGCGCAATCTCGATGAAGTTGAAGCCGAACGTCTCGATGTCCCGCTTCACACTGTCGTCGTCACCAGTCCGACCAATGAGCGTCCACACCGGCACCTTCAGGTGCCGTGCCAGCCGCTCCAGGGTGACGAATGTCGGGTTCCCCTTCCCCGTCCGCAACTGGTAGAGCGTGCCGCGCGATAGCCCCGTAGCGTCGGCGAAACTCGCATAGTCCGGGAACTCGTTCTCGATTTGGCGAAGTCGCAGTGCGAGCAGGATCGAAAGCCAGCCATCGCTGTCTTCTGTCTTATTTTTAAATATCGGCACGGCTGCACTCCCGCTTATCGGTCGGAATATGACGGCTATTTTCTGTAAAATGTCTAGTGGTTAGGTTGGTAGCCGAAACGATGACACATTGCCCCATTAAAGTGTCGCGGCATCCTCCCCATACCTCCCTCAAAGTGAGGCATATAGCTTTTGGCCGCCGCGCAAACCATTCCAGGGCATGATAGCATTTCTATCTGCATGCCCTGTTGAATATGAATAATTAAATGATCCAGTTTGGGCCTGGTCGTCCGACTTATGAAATTGTCGTGTAACGCCTCATCCGTAGCGACAACCCTGTTCTCTTCCCCCCGCCGCTGTTTCAAGAGCGCGGATGATTTCCCGGCTATGTAACGATATTAGGCGGCTGCGCAGTTCACGATTCGCATTTGCCGATTACTCTCGAAACGGGCCGCAATGCTCGGCCCCTGCGGAGTCGGGGAGGACCCAATCTCTATCCCTGTTCGAGCTGGAAAAGGCGCGGGTAATACGCCGCACTCTGAAGCCGGGACCGCCAAAAGCGGCACCATGCCCCCCAGCCGTCGAAAAACGCTTGATCCATTGAGGGACCATCCTATCTCCATTGATCATTATAATGACGATCGATCCGTGATATTATAATGATCAACATCGAAATAGAAGGATCTTTGTCATGTTCATGAGGTTCGCGTTCGCAATTTTCGCCGGCGGCGTGCTCGCTTTCTTCGCCCTGCCCGATCAGGAAGCCGGCCTTCGCATGCTCAGCTTTTCCACTGCTTTCTTGATCCTGTCCCTCGCCGCCGTCTGTGTCATCGCGTTTCTGACGCGCAAACTCGGACGTTATCGTCTTCGCTCGTCGTTACAGCCGTCGCGCTGTGATGACGATCTTCCTTTGCATGACGCTGCAAAGTTCGAGCGATCCGCCTGGTCGACATCCGGCGTCAACTCCAAGGATCCGAACCTCATCTGGCAGTACTGCCTCAACGATCGGCGCCTTGGCCGCTTCAAACTCTAACAGTCCCCAACCGCGCCAGGAACCGCTCAATCAGGCGCACAGACCGTCCGCCTGTTTCATCAGGTCTGCGATCTGCCTGATAGGTAACACAAATGATTGCACGCTTTTTCATGTTAGGCCCGCGTAGTCCATGAGCGCCGCTTTTTCGGAGGGAAAGCGATGGCGGTGGAATGGACGATCGCCCTGACGCGGCGACGGCGCGGCTTACCTCGTCAATCCATGGGATGCATCGTTGAAGCCAACGGGGGTTGAATGAGATATCCATTCAATGATTTAATCATAGGGTGCACGGTCTAAAGTCGGATGGCATCCTTATGCGTGACTTTGCTATTCTGGGTCGCACGGTTGGCCCACAGCATCCGGAAATTCAGACGCTCTTGCGTCAGGCGCGGGACAAGCAGGCCCGTGTCTTGTGTTTGTGTCGCCATCCCGGAGTGCCGATGTACATTGCCGCTGTCGGCGAGGAATTGATCGTCAAGCGCATGCCGAACACCGGCAAGGACCATGCGGTAGACTGTGATCGCTATGAACTGCCCCTTGCCCTGTCGGGAAAGGCGGAGGTCCTGGGTCAGGCGATCATTGAGGATCCTGCATCGGTCGCCGCGCGGCTGAAGCTGGCCTTTGCACTGACACAAGGCAAGGCGCGGCAGGGGTCATCCGGCGAGGGGACTTCGCACCACACTGTGAAAGCCGATCCGAAGAAGCTCACGCTGCGAGGCTTGCTTGACTATCTCTGGGAAGAGGCGGAGCTGACATTAATGGCGCCCGGCTTTGTGGGAAAAAGAAATTGGGGGTTGGTCCGGAAATTTCTTTGGGGCGCGGCCGATGCAAAGTCGAGCCAGAAGTTCCAGTTGCGCGAGCTGCTGTTTATGCCGGCAATGTACTCGCCTGAGCACAAGGATCGCCTGGCAGCGGATCGGGAGCGGGCTTTCGCGGCGGCAGCTATGGCGAAGCACAAGAAGATCGTGATCGGCATTGTGAAATCGCTGGATCCCGCCCGGTTTGGCGGCAAGCTGTCGATCAAGCATATGCCCGACGCGCCGCTCTTCCTGGATGAGAAAATGTTCAAGGCTGTGCCGAAGCGCTTTGCAACTGAATTCGACCTGTGGCGACTGCACGAAAATTCGCACCTTATCACCATCGCAACGGTCATGCAG
>NZ_RZSL01000621.1:0-3361 GCF_003997355.1 Mesorhizobium sp. M1E.F.Ca.ET.041.01.1.1
GGGTTCGAATCCCACCCCATCCGCCAGATGGCATTGAAATTATTGTAATTTTCCTTTTTTTGCTCCACTTGCGTACAAAATTGCGAACACCGTGAAAAAGCGCCTCCAAATGACCACCCTGAAGGATCATCTGACTGCCATTAAACGGCAAGAACGTGAATTCCTCAAAACGGCTACGCACGATCTGACCGCCGGGTCGATGTACCTTACTCACATGTTTATCTTGGGAGCAGCACAGCGCACCCTTTCACAGTCGCTCGGGTTTCGGAAAATGATCGAAGGCAGAAACTTTCCATCAGCGACGATCCTTTTGCGAACTCAGATCGACACAGCCATGCGGATCAACGCCCTGCCGCTTATTCAGGACCGTGAGAACAGCATGAAACGCCTGATGGCCAACGAGGTGCAGTTCGACAGACTGACCACCCTGGAAAATGGAAAGCAGGAGCGGCTTACCGACGCCTATCTCCGGAAACACCTGTCGGGGCAATACCCGTGGATCGACAAGGTTTACACCGAAACCTCAGACTTCGTTCATTTGTCGTTCCGCCATCTTTGGACGGCTATTGCCAAGGTCGACGACAACACCAGGACGGCCCATTTCATGCTATCGGGCGTAGATGCAAAGCGGCCCGAAGAAAACTATTTCGAGGTCTGTGAGGCCTTTTTCGAGGTGTCGAAGATCATCTACCAAATGCTCCGCTCTTCGTGGGGGTTGGCCCGACCGCCAAGCCAAGAGGACGTCCAAAATGCTGCCACCTGACTGGTTTTCTGCTGCTTTCAAAGCAGACCCGACAGGCAAGCTTGCCCACGGGATCGAACTGATTGAGAAGTACCGGGAGGCACTTTACCGACAGCACGGGCTCATCTTTGACGCGTGGCGGGCGAAGGACTTCACTCAGGCCCTTGCCCAACTGCATTTCTTCCTCATCTCGCTCGACCGGATGAACGATGGCCTGGCTATGGTCGCGGAGAAGGTCGGCGGCGCGGTAGCCGCATTCATCGCTACCAGAAATTTCGAAGACTATACGGACGCCCGCAACCATTTCGAGCATTTGGACGACCGGCTATTTGGCACCAAAAGGAACGCGCCCGAGCCGATAACCGAGAACGGGGCGACAAGGCTCTTGCATTACGGCCTGTCAGGAAACCAGCAGTTTGCCTGGGGCAAAAAGCGCATCGACATTTCGGACAAGTTTCTGGCGGAATACCAACGCTATGTTGCGCAGTGCCTTGACCTGACCAAAGCGGCTTTCAACCTTTAAAGCAAAAGGCCCGCCACCTGAGGAGCCGGGCCAACTAGCACGTTGGCTCAGCCGTCGACCAGACGCCAACTATACGTCCCCGCTCCACTGATTTGCTTCTGTTCGCCAGCCACACCATCGCGAACGTAGCAACCCCAGGCAAATCCGTAGGGCCATTTCTTGATCACCACGCGCTCAACTCGCATGAAATGGGTGGGCGACTGGACCCATGATTCCTTGATTGCCTTAAACGGCAGTGTGCGGCCGTTGAATTCCCAAAGCTGAAAGATGTTGCGTGCACCTACGATTTCGGTAAGCGGAGGACCAGGTTCAGGTTCCGCGACGCCTTCTCGGAGCTTTAGCAGGCGCCGTCTAGAATCCTCAAGAGCGCTGTGGCAGAGCCGACATAATGTCACCAAGGCGCTTTCAGGGACCAGCAAAGGATTGCCAGTTTCGTTGTAGCCCCAGTTGGTCACCCCTCCGGCTTCGGCCGCTGCCGGTCTCCAATGATGGATATTGAGTAGGTCAGCCGACAGGCAATTCCGACACTTGCGGCCGTCGCGGTCGAGGACCCTTTCCCGCAGCGCGAGCCAATCCGGGTCGTGTAGTTGAGAGGCCGTCGCGGCGCATCGTTTGTCATGTCTACTTCTCGCAGTATGACCAATCCATCACGCTACTTCTAAGTCAGCAAGGCCGCCTCTCGTCCGTTTCCGAGCAGTCAATGCAGCGTTGGTCTCGCGGTGTCATCCTCATCAGCATCAGACGGAAAGCCGGTCTTATCTTCGCGAATTGACTTCATCAGCTCGCGCCAGTTTGCGTCAAGGATTGCGTTGGCCTGCTTCACACCACGCCGATCGCCCAGCAGAAAACCGAACATGAACGTTGCGGCCGAGCCCGAGAGGATCAAGGTTGTCATCATTTAACTCATCTCCCTTTCTTGCTTCCCACATCGCACGAGCGGCAATGCAGGACGTGCAAAGAATTTCAGCATCTCGTGCTGCCAGGAATCGATTTTCCGGGTGACGGAAAACCCATGGCGCCATCGAGAAATTTCAGCCCAATTCATAAGCCGTCACCCCATGTCGGGAGTGACCAATTTCGGGTCGAATTCGCCCCAATTTGGTTTGAATCCGCACCCCAGAACCGGCTCCTGCGCGCCGATGAGTAGCCGAGCCGGACGACAAGGCGCTGGCAGAAGCGTGGGAAAGTGTGACAAGCTCGTTGGCGACACGCGGCGTTTCGAAGTCATGATCGTTGACGGATTCCCCTTTTGTTGACGGGAGCGTTATGACAGCGACGGCGTCGGAAAAATCCGAAAAGCCTGCCGCAATTTTCCGATTTGGGCCCCAGGAGAGTTGATGATGCTGGATTTCCTGAAACGCGCGCCGCGCTGAAACAGCACATCAAATCGGCGCTCGCCGGCTTCCATATCCCGGAGGAATACCACGGGGAATGGAAGGACGATCCGCTGTATGTGCCAGGCGAGCCCATCAGCCTTGTCGATAATCCTGCCGTCGATCGTGCGCGTCGATCCCGTCAGTCATGTGCTGTTCGACCAGATCGTTGACGCTGCGGTTGCCGGCGCCGAAGAGGCTTTGTCAAAGAGATAGAGCAAGCGCGGTGATGGCCGCCCTTCGGCTTCTTACGTCCTAGCGCGCTTGTCGGGGGTCACCGCATGGTTGGCGAACTGTAGGTTCCGGTCGTCGCGGCCGGCGGCGCGGCACTCGTGGCAGTAGATGACCTTTATGAGATCCCAGTGCATGCAGCCCTGATCCGGCCCGAACCGCTTCACCAGCTCGGCAACATCAAGGGTGGCTTTCCGCTTGCATGTGAGGCAATCGACCGACAGACCCGTGCCTGCCTCCAGCTTCTTGCCGAGCGTGTTTTCAACGAAGGGGAATTTCATCGTCATGGCGATCCTCACTTTGACGGGTCGCCGCACCGGAGAGGATTATATTCCTGATCTCTGGCCGATTGCCAAGATGTTACGCGATCACGCCATGTCCTTTTGAGGTAGAGATTAGCTATCTTGCATGTGCGGCGGACCATCAGTTCGCCAGGCCGGCGCCTTCTCGTGGGGGAGAATTGCCTGAGCCCGGCGCCGGTCACCTTAGCCC